>CAZIQX010000031.1:18362-20433 GCA_964541325.1 uncultured Chitinophagales bacterium
TTTGCCACCGGAATAGGTACCGATTTACAAGAAGCGGCTATTCAGCCGGATGCATGGATTGTAACCGTTTTTCCAAATGAGCACTCATCAACCAAGGAAGCCTATGAACATTGTGAACCGAATGATGAGCGTGATTATCACCTGTTGGCGGAGTTAAAAGGGGGTGAACTGGAAGAATGGCGTTATTTTCTGGAAAATGATTTGGAAAAAACGGTAATTCCATACCACCCAATCATTGGTGATTTTAAAGATCAGATGTACGATTTTGGAGCTTCTTATGCTGCTATGAGTGGAAGCGGTTCTTCTGTTTTTGGTCTGTTTGATCAAGACTTTGTTGCACTCTCCGCTTTTGATGCGTTTATTAGCTTAGGTTATCCGGCTAGCTTAACCCGACCCGGGTTCAAGCCTGATCGGGGCATATATCGTATCGATTAATCCTTATCTAGTTTATAGAAAACCGCTTCCACAAAGATTTTTTGAGAAATACGCATAAATAGCGCATTTTTAGGCGCTTTATTGAAAAAGAAAACACATAAATATGGCTAAAAAAACTGTAGTAAATCCTCCTGCGGGCATGGATGTAGATTCGTTGAAAGCCGATATTCAACGGCACTTAACATATACTCTAGCAAAAGATGAGTATTCTTCAACTAAATGGGATTTGTACCAAAGCGTGGTTCTTTCGGTAATGGACCGTTTACATGAACGCTGGATTGAAACCCAACAGAACTATTACAAAAGTGATGCAAAGAGAGTGTACTATCTCTCTATGGAATATTTAATCGGGCGCTTGTTAGACAATGCATTAATCAATCTTGGAATTCTGGATGAAACACGAAAAGCTTTAGCCGATTTAGGTATTGATTACGATGAAATTCGTGATGCAGAATGGGATGCAGGTCTTGGTAATGGCGGTTTAGGTCGTTTGGCGGCTTGCTTTCTCGATTCGATGGCAACGTTAGGCATTCCCGGCTACGGCTACGGTATTCGTTACGATTACGGAATTTTTTATCAACAAATTGTAAATGGATTCCAAAAGGAAAGTCCGGATTTGTGGTTGCGTTATGGTAATCCGTGGGATATCGTGCGTCCAACTGTAGTGTACCCCGTTCATTTTTATGGCGAATCCATCCCATACACTGATGAAGAAGGTCGACTTCGTTTTAAGTGGGATAATACCGATGTTGTGGAAGCTGTTGCTTACGATTCCCCCGTACCCGGCTTTAAAAATCAGATTGTAAATAATCTGCGTTTATGGAAAGCAAGTTCATCTAAATCCTTTAATCTCGAGATATTTAATCAGGGTGATTATATCAATGCGGTGCGCGAAACCGAGCTTCATGAAAATATTTCCCGCGTATTGTACCCGAATGATAAAGTGTTTGTGGGGCAAGAACTTCGCTTAAAACAAGAGTATTTTCTGGTGAGTGCTACACTTCAGGATATTTTACGTCGATTCAAGAAACAATACAGTGATTGGCGCTTGTTACCTGAAAAAGTTGCCATCCAATGTAATGATACACACCCGAATTTGGCTGTTCCTGAGTTGATGCGCATTTTACTCGATGAGGAAGCCCTTGATTGGGATACCGCTTGGTCTATCACAGAAAAAACAATTGCATATACCAACCATACCTTATTACCTGAAGCTCTTGAACGTTGGCCTGTTTCGTTGATGCGCCACCTGTTGCCACGCCATTTGCAAATTATTTATGAAATCAATAATCGATTTTTAAACAAGGTTCGTGCTGAAATGGGTGAAGACATCAACCTGATTCGCAGAATGTCGATTATTTCGGAAGGCTCACAACCTGATGTGCGCATGGCTTCGTTGGGTATTGTAGGTTCTCGAAAAGTGAACGGAGTTTCCGCATTACATAGTGATTTACTCAAGAAAACCTTGTTTAAAGATTATTTTGAGCTGTGGCCGGAAAAATTCACCAATAAAACAAATGGTGTAACTCCTCGTCGTTGGGTTAAACAGTGTAACCCAAAATTAGCCGACTTGATTACATCGAAAATTGGCGAAGATTGGATTACCCATCTCGACGATCTCAAAAAAATCGAAAAG
>CAZIQX010000032.1:0-20276 GCA_964541325.1 uncultured Chitinophagales bacterium
GGTCGGCAGCTAAGCGAAATTCCAAACGGGCTGTACCTTTTAAGAGGTTACGAACGCGATCTTCATCAGAAATACCGGCTAATTCAACCACAATACGACTTGCACCTTGACGCACAATTGTAGGTTCGTTCACACCGAATCGGTCAACGCGAGTACGTATAATTTCAATGGCTCGTGCAACTGCGTTATCGCGTTGAGTTTTTAACCAAACACGAATTTCATCATTTGATGAACGGCGAGAAATATTGTCGGTTTCGTTACGGAAATAACGACTTAAACGCGCATTTGGGTCTTTTGCCTCATATTGATCCACCATAATGTCAATCACATCGAGGTCAGATGTAACGGCTTGTGATTGTGCATATGCCAATGAGTTGGTTAAGCTGCTGTCGATTCCTTCGGTAGCCAACTTCCGAACTAACGAAACGGCATCTAATTCCAAGGTTACGTGCATCCCGCCTTGTAAATCCAAACCGAGATTAATGATATTGTCTTTGAGTGATTCCAACTTTTCATTGTTTTCACGCAAATAGGTTTCTTTTGCTTCGCCTTCTAAGGTTTCAATATGGCGCTGTTCGAGCCAATACCGAACCGAAAATTGCAGGTAGTAACCGGCAACCGCTAGGAAGGCGAGAATAAAGAACAGTTTTGTTCCATTCCCTTTCATAGTTGTCCTGTTTTATTTGTTTGTTTGTTTAAGTAAGTAGAAGATGTGTGGTTGATAATTTACTATCAACAAGAAAAGCTCGAAATTGAACTAAGGAGCTCCTATCACCACTCCAAAAGCCAAAGGATGGGCTGACTTTTTAGGTAACTGATGTTGGTGATGTGCCTTATTAGCAAGAAGTTTTGGTAATAACTCTGTACTGGTATTCAGTACACCAAGTTGAGTTGAAAAAACCACTTTATAACTGTTATCCGGCTGAATAATACCGTTTTTTGCAGTTTGTGATTGGTGGTAATCAGCCCATGAAAATTGGGTGAAAGCCACTTTTTCTTGCTCGTTGGATTGATTTTCTTTGTTTTGAACCGACTCAAGCCACTCTTCATAGGAAATCCATTTACTGCGTTCAATTTCTCGTGGTGAAATTAAACACAACATCCCAAAAAGAATGAGATGGATTACAGTGACTTTTACTATGGATTGATTCAATCGGTTCATAGGCCGCGCAATATACAAAAGTTTTGATATTGAAAGCGCTTGTTTCGTTTTGATTCGTTGGTGTTTGGTTCAGTTGATGGTACAGTTTTCATTTCATCTCAAAAAGGAGAATTTGAAACTATCACGAACCCTTACGTTCTTTTTAAATCCCCAAATAGCAGTCCAAGAACTATTCAATTTATCCTCGAAATTCTTTTACGGCTTCCACAAATGCCTGCGCGTGATCCACAGGAATTCCGGGTATAATTCCGTGACCCAAATTCACGATATATCGTTGCACTCCAAAACGACGGATCATATCATGAACTTCGGCTTTAAGCTCAGGAATGGATTTTAACAGATGAGTTGGGTCGAAATTCCCCTGCAACGTAATAGCGTTATTCGTCGCTTTTCTGGCAAATTCGGGTGTCGTGCACCAATCCAAGCCCAATGCAGAAGCGCCTGATGTTGCCATTTCTTCCATAGCGTACCAGGCTCCTTTTGCAAACAAAATCACCGGAGCTCCTGAAATCTGCTCAACGATTAGTTTCATGTAGGGATAGCTGAGTAACGAAAAATCGGTGGGGGATAATAAACCGCCCCAAGAATCAAATATTTGAACTGCTTGTGCTCCTGCTTGAATCTGAGCATTCAAATAATCGGCTGTAGCATCAGCAATAATTGAAAGTACATATGCTGCCGCTTTCGGATATGAAAAACAAAACGCTTTGGCTTTTGCAAAGTCTTTTGATCCATGACCTTCTACCAAATAACAAAAAATAGTCCAGGGAGAGCCTGCAAATCCTATCAATGGAACACGGCCATTCAGTTCAGTTCGAATCATAGTAACGGCTTGCATCACATAATGTAAACGATCAGTTACATCAGGTTTTTGCACACGAAAGGCATCTTCTTCTGTTTTGATAGGATTATGAATGATAGGCCCTTCCCCTTTTTCAATCGTTACATGAAAATCAAGGGCCTGAGCCATCACTAAAATATCAGAAAACAAAATGGCGGCATCTACACCCAGTCGGTCAATGGGCTGCAGGGTGATTTCAGTTGCTAATTCGGGCGTTTCACAACGTTCAAAAAACGAATATTTTGCTTGTAATTCGCGATATTCAGGCAAGTAGCGTCCAGCTTGGCGCATCATCCAAACCGGAGGACGCTCAACAGTTTCACCACGTAAAGCTTTTAAAAAGAGATCGTTTTTGAGAGTTGGAAAATTCATGAACACGGTAGATTAAATGGTTTTTTGTACAAATTCGAGTAGTGATTTCAAATTGGCTTGTGGCGGAATTTCAGCTTGATAACCTGCTTCGAGGAGTGCTTGTTGCGTTGTTTTTCCGATTGCAAACAGGCGATTTTGCTGTAATAAGGTTAGTCCTTTCGGGGTTGATGTAAACCCTTCTACGGCACTTGGACTTAAAAATAAAATGGCAAGTGGATGCTCGTTGGGAAAATGTTCGGGTTGCAAAATGTGAGTTCTATACACTTCTAGTGCATGATAATTAATGCCATAGACCAAACAAGCTTGCGCCAATTCCGGTCGAGCAAGATTACCGGTAAAATGCAATACCGTTCTCACTTTGTAGACATCTAACAAATCAGCCAAATTTCCACCATAAGCCGAATCAGGTAAAATGGGTTCAAACTTTAAATCTTGAATAGCCTTTGCGGTTTTTTTTCCGATGGCAAACCATTGGTCAGGGAGCAAATCGGGACTCAAATTTTCCGATTCTATACCTTTTCTAACCCAATCTACTGCATGTTGTGAAGTAAAAACCCAAGCAGGTGAATGGGGCACAGTAACTGATTCAAAAGGCAATAACTCAATCTCAATAGCAGGTACATCCATCAAATGAAATCCCAAACTCAATGCGAGTTCTTGTTCTTTGGGCAGAGATTTTCGAGTTATCCACAACGTTTTCATGGTCTTATCCAACCAATAATTCTGCAGCGCCACGCTGTAAAGCTAGTTCAGCCATTCGTTTTCCAAATGTTTGGGCCTCATTTAAGAAAAACTCTTCGTCTAATTCAACGGCTTGTTTTCCATCAGAGCTTAACACAATTCCTTGAAATCGAGCTTTTTGGTTTGATTTCTCTACCGTTACTAAAGCCCCAACCGGAGCTGAACAGCCGGCTTCAAGTACATTTAAAAACTGCCGTTCTACGTGTGTAGCCAAAGCCGTTTGGCGATGGTGAATGAGTGATACTATTTCAAGGGTGGTTGCATCTGTTTCTAAAGCCGTAACTGCAACAGCACCTTGTGCAGGAGCCGGAATCATCCAATCTAGTTTAACGGCGATTTTATCATGCATGTTTAAACGTTCAAGACCCGCCGAGGCAAAAATTGCAGCATCCCAATTGCTCTCACTAAGCTTTCTTAATCGGGTTTGAACATTTCCACGAATATCACTTACCTCGAATAACGGAAATTTTCTTAGCCATTGCGCTTTTCTGCGTGTAGAACTTGTGGCAATAATGCCGTGGTAACCGGGTTCGGTATAAAACTCTACGTTACTTCGTACAACAAGTGCGTCATGAACATCATGCCGTTCACAAACAGCGGCAACACAAATAGATTTTGGCAAAACGGTTGGAATATCCTTAAATGAATGAACAGCAAAATCAATTTTTTGGGCTAGTAATGCATCATCAAGAGCTTTTGTAAAAACACCTTTCCCTCCCATAAGTGGCAAAGGAGTATCCAACACTAAATCTCCTTCTGTTTTTATAAGAATCAACTCCGATTTAATGCCATGTTCTGCAAGTTGGGCGGCAACCCACTCTGCTTGCCAAACGGCTAATTTACTGTCGCGTGTACCAATTCGGAGCGTTTTATAAACCATAGTTTTAATTGAAAAGTAGTTGTTTTATGTGAATGGAAAATGAATGGGAATTTAGCTCGTACAACCTTTGGCAATCAAAAAAGGAATGATGAGCCACAATAAGCCCTTAATCAAAAAGAAGAAAAAACCTATCCAGCCTACTTTTTTAAACCAGATTTTCCATTTTGAGTCAGTTGATGTTGATGCTGATTGTTCTTCCATTCGAGCCGATTTTAACCATTCACTCAAAAGTAGGAATTTAATCCTTTAAAATCCTATTTCAAGCGGTATGAAAAGGAGTCTGTTTGCAGATTAACGGGCAATATGTTGAGAAAATAATTCCGATAACAGCGCATTCATCCATAGGGCTTGCTACCGAAAAGTAAGCCTTTCCATACATGAAACTTGATGGCTTCTTTTAACGCTTTGATTTTAATCTAAAACTGAATGATGTTCCCTTATTCGGTTCACTTAGTACAGATAGGTCAGCCTGATGCGCATCCATAATACTTTTCACTACTGCCAAACCTAAACCGGAACCACCATTTTCACGGGATCGAGAGGTATCAGCACGGTAAAATCGCACAAATAAATGCTGTAACTGCTCTTCTTTAATCCCAATTCCATTGTCTTTAATAGTAATCATTACCTCGTTTTCTAATGATTGAGCGGAAATTTTAAGCAAACTACCACCTGAATAGTGAATGGCATTGGATACTAAGTTATCAAACACCTGCTCGAGTTTATCTTTATCAGCAACTACAAGAAAGGATTTGTTTGGAATTAAGATCTCCATTCCGGCTTTTTGTGCGCGCAGATCAAAACTTTGCTTTACACGTTTAAGGAGGTCCGTAAGATCGAATTCTGAAAGATTGATACGATACTCGTTGGAATCAAATTTTTGAAGGGTGAGCAAATCATTAAACATTCGGTTGATGCGCTCTAGTTGAGTCTGAGCATTTTCGATGTATTTTTTTCGTTCATCTAATGGTAATTGCTCTAACTCGAGAAGCTCCAATGAACCACCAATGGTGTGTAAAGGGTTACGGACTTCGTGGGTGATATCCGCATAAAACTGACGATGACGATCATACATATCCTGAAGTTGTTCTGTATCGGAGCGTAATGTTAATGCCATGCGATTCAATGCTTTACTTAACGTTCCAATTTCATCCTCACGTTGTAGGATTACATTAGAAACATCTTTCCCTTCTGAAATTGCCTGTGCGTATTCGGTTAGATCACGAATTGGGCGAGTTAGCGATTTTGCTGTAACTGTACTAACCAACAAAATGAGTCCGATTGAAATAAACATCCCCGTGTAAATAATCCAACGAATGGTTTTAACCGGTTCATACAATTTTTCTTCGGATTGAGTTACAATAAGATAATCTGATTCGTTAATTCGAGTAATGGCGTAAATAATCTCATCTTGAGTGTCGTGATAGAGCTGAATTTTATACTGCGAATTAATGATAGAGCGAGTAAACGGTTTATCTTTGATTCGGTCGAGCAGTGTTTGAAGCACATCCGAATTGGCCAAAACTAATCCGTACTCCGAGCTTGCCTTGAAATCATCCACACTGGAAACGGCATTTTCAGGTTGAATTTGTTGAAAAGCAATCGCATACGAGCGAGTATCACGAGCAAGGCGCTCATTTCCAGAACTCAGGAGATAATCCCGAATAAATACAATTGAATAACTTGAAACAGCCGTAACACCAAAAACTAACAGCGTTACAAAAATCAATGATAGTCGGCTTTGAATACTCATAAACCTGCCAGATCCTTATTTACTCCATAACCTAAACCACGATAGGTTTTTACAATTTCGCCGTGTTCGCGAAGCTTTATGCGCATATTTTTAATGTGTACATCGATCGTTCGGTCGTACACAAAATGGTCTTCAGGCATTATTTGCTGCAAAATCTCTTGTCGGCTAAAAATACGTTTAGGTTGCGTAAATAGTAGTTTTAGGATCTGAAACTCAGTTGCGGTTACATCAACCCTTTTATCCCCGGCAATAACTTCCATGAATTCCAGATTTAATCGAACATCTGCAAACTCAATAATGCTAGTTTTTTCTGATTTTTGTGGCTTTTTTCTGCGTAATAAGGTTTGAACATGAGCTAATACCAAATTGAGTCCGGCTGGTTTTGAAATGTAATCATCAGCACCGAGATTCAAACCTTCGATTTCATCACGTTCTTTATCTTTTGCCGTTAGGAAAATTACCGGGATATCTTGCAAAACAGCATCCGAGCGAATTCGTTTACACAATTCTTTGCCATCAATATAAGGAACCATGATATCTAAGATGGCTAACGAAAGGTAATCTCTCTGTTTTTGAAGTATATCGACTGCCTGATTTCCATCATAAGCAACCCAAACCTGATACCCTTTTAAACGCAAAAATGAAGCTAACATGTCGGCTGCTTCGCGTTCATCTTCAACCAATAAAATGTGAGTTTTATCCATAGACTAAAAGTAACAAGAATTCAGAGTAAAGCATTTCGGAAATCTTTGAAAGATTACTGTGCAATTGCACCAAGAATTTTTACTTTCACTTCGTACGGAGGCCCACAATAAGGGAAAATGAATAAACGAACCACCATTTTACTTCTACTTTTATCACTTTCAGCACTTAGTTTTGTGCTCGACCGCATTGGTTCGTTTCGTTCTATTGAACACACCTTGCTCGACGATCATTTTGTTCGTTTTCAGCGAGAATACCCCTACAAGGATGTTTCGATGGTAATGATTGACCAAGCTAGCTTGCGGGAAATGGGTGAACGTTTACAAGTTTTTTGGCCTTGGCCACGAGAAATTCATGGCATTATAGCGGCCTATTTACGTGCAAACGGCGCAGAAAAAGTGGTTTTTGATGTACTTTTTGATCAACCTGATTTTGTTCGGGCACAAAGTTCCGGCGCTGATTCAGATGCATTTTTTGCACAAAATATAGCAACGAGCGGGAATGTGGTATTAGCAGCGCAACTCAGCGATTTTATTACCCAAAGTGATGAAAAGACGTATCAATTAGCTCCAAAACCACCTGTAGAGTTGCACGCAAACTTCACTTCGATGCCCATCCCAATATTTTTTGATGCCGCTCATACCATTGGAAACGCAGCCATCCCCACCTCATATGATGCCGTGATTCGGTATACTCAACTTTTTTCCTATCACGATTCCATTGCCATTCCCGCGTTATCCGTTGCTGCTCTTCCATTTATATCCGACTCCATCACTTCCAAAAATCATAAAATTTGGTTTAATTCCAAGATTTCCGCTCCTATTCAGTACAACGATTTATTTCTGATTAACTGGTACAAAAAAGGCGGGGTAAAAGATGGCACTTTTCCACAATATGCAGCGGTACGAGTACTCGAAAAAGCTATAAAATGGCAACGAACAGGTATCATCACGCCAGATATTGCGCTTGATGTAAAAGGACATACTGTTTTTATTGGGGCTTCTGCACCGGGTTTAGCGGATATAAAAGCGACCCCATTTTCACGCCTAGAACCCTTCCCGGGAGTTGAAATTCAAGCTACCGTTTTTGCAAATTTATTACATCAAGACTACTTGACACCCGTACCGATACTACTCAAACATGTGATTTTATATTCGGGAATCATTTTATTGGTTTTTTCTGTAATGACATTACGCTCTAAATCGAATATTCCCATAAGCTTAATTGTTTTGGTGGGAATCACGTTTTTAGGTATGTATCTGTTTGCAACATATCGAATTTGGTTCCCTACAGCTCAGGTTTTAATCACGTTTACCATTACAATTACAGCTGCGTTTATTACCCGTTATGTAACCGAAGACAAAAATAAAAAATGGCTTAAACAAGCTTTTACTCGGTATGTACCCAAAGAATTGGTGGATGAGGTAATCAAAAAACCTGAATCCTTAAAATTGGGTGGCGATAAAAAAGAACTAACTGTTCTATTCTCTGATTTGGCTGGATTCACTACGATTTCAGAGGGAATGGAACCGGAAGAATTGGTGCCCTATTTGAATGAGTATCTATCAGAAATGACCGACTTAGTATTCAAACATCGCGGTACTTTGGATAAGTATATCGGTGATGCTATCATGGCTTTCTGGGGCGCACCACTCGATGACCCCGACCACGCCTACAATGCATGCGCTTGCGTAATAGAAATGCAAGAATTGATGAAACGCTTGCGAGTGAAATGGGCAAAAACGGGTAAACCAATCGCTCACACGCGCTACGGGGTTAATTCCGGAAAAATGGTTGTGGGTAACGTGGGTTCAGCAGAACGATTTAATTACACAGTATTAGGAGATGCCGTTAATTTGGCTGCTCGTTTGGAACCTGCCAACAAAAACTTTGGTACGCAGGTAATGATTTCGGAGTCAACCTTTGAACTTGTCAAAGATCGATTTATCTGCCGTGAATTAGACCGATTAATTGTTAAAGGAAAATCCAAACCGGTAAAAGTGTATGAACTAATGGCTCGTTCCAATGATGTGGATTTCATGAATAAACATGGAAAAAAGTTGGAGCATTATCGCCGTGCACTTGATTTTTATTTTTCCAGAAAATTCGATGAAGCCGAACAGGAATTCATGAACATATTATTTGATTTTCCGGAAGATGGACCCACATTAACGTATCTGAATCGCATCAACGAATTTCATCTTCATCCACCCGATGAAAACTGGAACGGTGTTTTTGAACTTAAAACCAAATAGCTATGAAAACAAAACTGCTACTTACCACTTTATTGCTAGGATGTGTCCTTTCTGCACAAGCGCAACAAGATGCCATTAAATACACCAAGTACACGGTCGATTTACGTTCCGGACCGGGCGCTTATTACGATTTTGTGAGCCGTGTATTTGCAAATGCACAAGTTAAACCCCTTTCCAAAGAAGAAAATTGGCAAGAAGTTATGATTGCTGAACAAAAAGGATGGATTCCGGCTTCTGCCCTTCAAGACACTCCTAAAAGTGATTCCAAACCTGCAAAAGGTATGTTCGACCGTATGAATATGGTTTTTGATGAAATGAGTACAAATCCCGGTTCCAAAAATCTAACAGCCTCCAAAGCCGAAGTTGCAGCTGCTGTTAAAGGCTTTGCCCGCAAATACAAGACAAACAAAGGGATAACCTCGAACGTAAACTTAACACCACATTTCGAAAATCGAATAAACTGGAGTGATTATAAGCGTTTTCGTAAAAGCAGAATTAGTGATCCGGGCTGGTTTAATCGTAAAGTGGCTCTTCGTTTAGACGAAGATGACGTACCTGCTCACGACCCTACTCTCGATCAATCAGCGTTTGCTATTGCCTCCGTTTTAGCTAGCGACGGACTTTACGAAGACCGAACATTACAAGAATATGTGAATTACCTTGCTCTTTTTATTGTAGAAAGTTCACATCGTTACGAAACTCCCGTTCAGGTTCATATTCTCAATTCTGATGAAGTTTTAGGCTACGCCGTTCCGGGTGGTTACATTTTTGTTTCAAAAGGCGCTTTAAAGTTGATGGAATCTGAAGCAGAACTAGCGCATTTTCTTGCTCATGAAGTTGCTCACCTAAATTTCGAACATGGAATGCAGGAGTATGAAAAGCGCCGTCCTCGTGTTCATAGCGCTAAAGCTTTTGAAGAGTTAGACCGCGATTTAATGGATGAAGATTCTACGAAGTACACTGCCGTTGACGAAGAACTTTCTGCATGGACTGATGAAGTGTATGATTATGTTTCCAAACCACGCTTAGAAGATTACGAAGTTGAAGCTGATTATTGGGGAATGGTTTACGCCTATCGAGCCGGTTATGCACCTGAAGATGCTGTTGATTATTTAAACCGCTTAAAAGGAAGTGGAACTGATTTTCAACAAGAAAGAGGTCGAATGGAATGGACAGGTACACCACTCGAAAAACGAATCAAAAATCTACAAGTGAATTTGAAAAAACTTCGCATACGTGGAGGAGAGACCTATACACGTGAATTCAGGGAAATGAAAATGAGACTACGATAAACAAACGCTAGGTTCATTAAGCCCTCATTTGCATTCACGTTACATTGTTGGTGGCTGTTTTAAACGAAAACAAAATGACACTATTTTGCTGTTACTTATCGTTTAAAACAGCCTTTTTTGTTAATGGAGGGCTTTCTGCTAGAAAAACGTTGATTCAAAAACAATGGATGAAATCCCCCTCAATACTACTCTAGTCTATCATTTGAAAATGTATTTAATTAGAAATCAATCAAAAAAAGAAAAAGCTTTTTGTACATTTCAAACTGAATAATCATTAACCACTTTTTTATGAAATTACGTGTGTGTGTGGCGGTTTGTGCTGTTAGTTTTGCCGCTTGTTCGTCTTTTACCTCACCATTTAGTCCTGAAATCAATGCTGATGAAATAAAAAAACACATCGAATTTTTAGCTTCTGATTCATTAAAAGGCAGAGATACAGGAACGCCTGAAGAAGCACTTGCTGCTCAATACATAATCGACCGATTTAAAGAAGCCGGATTAGAAGCACTTGGTACGGAAGGGCGCTATTTACAAGCATTTGAAGTAGTTAAAGGCTACAAAGAGGGTGAAGCAGGAAGTTCAATCCAAACAGATAAAAAAAACTTCTCGTCCTCAACGGATTCAATGTTAGCCTGGGCAGGTTCTTCAAGCGGTGAAGTTACGGCTACCTTAGCCTTAGCAGGATATGGAATACAAGCTAAAGATTTGAATTACAACGACATAACAAGCTCACTGAAAGGAAAAATAGCCCTCATTATGCGTTATGGCCCTGATGGTGATTCTAATCCTCATACAGACTTTGGTTTCCATTGGGATTTAGACAAAAAAGTAGCACAACTCATTGCAGCAGATGTTGTTGGTGTGATTATTTCTGATGGACCCTCATATGTGAAATCAGCTCGAACCATGGAATACAAACGCGGTAAAGCCCGAACATCTATCCCAGTTGTTCAAGTAGCAGAAGAAATCGGTTCACATTTGGTGAAAGAATATTTTGATTTGGATTTTGAGACCTATCAAGAGGAAATCAATCAAAGGAAAAAGCCCAACACCCTATTAAGTAATAAAGTAATTACTCTTTCTTCGTCTGTAACCGAAAACAAGGTGATTGCAAAAAATGTGATTGGTTTTTTAAAAGGAACGCAAGACTCAGCAGATGCAATTGTATTTGGCGCTCATTACGACCACCTTGGTATGGGAGGAAGTGGTTCGCTTTCCGGTTCAAAAACTCCACAAATTCATAATGGAGCCGACGACAACGCATCAGGAACTGCAGGATTATTGGAATTAGCCGATTATTTTGCAGCAAATCGTACCAATCACGATCTCATTTTTATGGCTTTTTCAGGGGAGGAAATGGGCTTATTGGGTTCTGATTATTATGTAAATAATCCAACGTACCCTCTCGAAAATATGCGCGCTATGATTAATATGGATATGATTGGTCGTTTAAATAATCGAAACTTACTCATTTTTGGAACAGGTTCTGCAAATGCATGGGACACCTTAATCACCCAATCCAATAGTGATCAATTAGAAATAAAAACCGTTCCCGATGGCACCGGCGCAAGTGACCACACCAGCTTTTACAACAAAAAGGTATCTGTTCTTCATTACTTTACAGATACCCATAGCGACTATCATCGCCCTTCCGACGACACCGAATTTATTAATGCTACGGGGGAAAAACTTGTTTTAGACCATCTTGTAAGAGTGGCACAAGGAATTGACACCTTGTCGAAAGAAGAATTTTATTTTACGGAAGCCCCTGTTACTCAAAAACGAAGTGTAACCATGTCCGGAACAACATTGGGGGTTTTACCGGATTATGGATACCGAGGTGAAGGGATGCGCATAACCGGTACCTCGGAAGGAAGACCTGGAGAACGAGCTGGTTTAAAAGAAGGCGACGTTCTTATTCAATTGGGCTCTAAAAAATTGAAGGACATTTACGACTACATGGAAGCTTTA
This sequence comes from uncultured Chitinophagales bacterium, assembly GCA_964541325.1. Taxonomy (GTDB): domain Bacteria; phylum Bacteroidota; class Rhodothermia; order Balneolales; family M1805; genus M1805. The sequence continues at coordinate 11,970 of CAZIQX010000032.1, forward strand.
AATCAATTCAAAAAGGGCGAAAAATCTTCCGTGGTGGTATTACGTGATGGAAAAGAATTAAAACTTGATGTACAATTTTAATTCTTTTTGTTACAACTAAATTCTATCAAACAGGATATTTATCCTGTTAACATAGAGTAAATTAAGTCTCAGTAGCTTTTCTCATAAGCCTACAAAAAAAGAACTCTGTAATTTTCGGTTTATTAGCAAAAAAGGATGACTCACGTTTGGGTCATCCTTTTTTCTTTTTCTTGATATCAACTAAAACATAAATCGCAATTGAGCCAGAAAGTGCCGTTCAGCTTGTGGATAATAGAAATTTTCTGTGATGATTTCTCCTCCTGCTATATAAGAGAACGTATAACCACGTGAAGCATACAATTCGTTTAATACGTTGTTCACCAATACATTAAGCTCCATATTGGTTTTCCCAAAAGCATTAAATCGGTACGCAAAACGAAGATCATTTACCCAAAATGCTGGAATTGATTTTGATTGTGAACCAGTATTATCCAAATATTGGAGTGAAACATACCTGCTTAACCATTCTGCCGTTAATCCATGGTCAGACCATTTCATTGAAGAATTCACTAAAAAAGACGGAGAATTTGCCAGAGGTGAATCGTTATGTTGAATAGCTTCTTGCTGGGGGTTTCCATCAGCGGTGTAAGGTAAATCGTAATTGTCAATAAATTGAGTAAAAGCAGCCACTCGATTTCTTGACCAAGTTGCAGAGGTAGTCCAAGTAACTGTTCTCGAAATATTCCACAATCCGGTTAACTCAATTCCGGCACGATAGCTGTCATCCACATTTTGACGCACATATTCACCAACATCGTTTATAGCCCCTGTTTCCAATAATTGATTGGCATACTGCATCCAATAAACATTCAGGCCAATTTGACCATGCTCAAAGCCAATTTGATAACCCGATTCCCAGTCATATAACGTTTCGTGGCGCGGACGAGATTGAAAAATGGAGTTCACATATTCATTTCGCGTTGCTTCTTTATTACCCACGCTGAATGAGGCAAATGCACGTTGTCTTTCCGTGATATTCCAGGTTAATCCAACTTTTGGATTGAAAAACAATAATGGGTCCTCTAAATCTAATGTGGCAATTTGATTCGATGGTAATCGATCGAATCCTTGAAACTGATAGTTAATGCTGCGAACCTGAACATCTGCGAAAGCAATGAGTGAACCGATGGTTTGCGATGCTTTCACAAAAGCAGATACATCGGTTTTTTTGCCCACATTGTCATAATATCGATTACGAATCGGGGAGTTTCCTGAGTACTGCGCCCAAATGACTTCACCAAAGTGATCACCTTCGTAATTGTTGGCAGCCCCCCCCATTCGGATTTGTGTATGTTGTGAAGGACTCCATTCAGAACTGAATGTAAATCCATAGAAATCATTATCTAACCATTCGCGTCGAATCAAATCACTTGATGATACGATGTTTCCATCAACCGTTACAGGTTGTAAGTTATAGGTTAAGAAATCTCCGTTAACTACAAAGGTCTCGAAAAAGCCTCGCCCTTTTGTATAATGAAGGGAAACATTGGCATTCCAGGTTTCTGAAATTTTTCGACTATAGTGTATCTGATAATGATCCTGACGATAATTATCCGTTTCGTTGTCATAGAGATAATAATTGTACCGGCGATTGGAATTTCGCAAGTTATCGATATCTATTTGACGCAAACTCCAGCCATTGCGCGCAATGTACTCTTCCACATCCTGATCATTTCCAAAAACCAACGCTTCGGGAGTCCCATACCAAGCCTGATACGTTTTTTCTTCTCCCGAAAACACATTGATTTTTAGCAATTCATTTTTCCCGTGATAGCTAGCATTTAAAAAGTAGGATTGTAAATCACTGCTTGCACGATCAATGTACCCATCTGAATTAATTTGGGATAAACGTGCATCAAATGCCCAACCATTTTTAAGTAAACCAGTTCCAAATTGAGTGGCTGTTTTTGTAGTATTAAACGAACCATAACTTGTTGAAATTTCAGCAAAAGGGTCTGCTTTTAATGCTGACGTTTCAACATTTATACTCGCTCCAAATGCAGCTGACCCATTGGTTGAGGTACCCACACCTCGTTGAATTTGGATGGACTCAACCGAGCTTCCTAAGTCGGGCATGTTAACCCACCAAACACCATGAGACTCAGCATCATTAATTGGAATTCCGTTAATAGTTACGTTTATTCGGGCTTGATCCACTCCACGAATCGACATATACGTGTACCCAACACCAGCTCCTGCATCTGAACTTGAAAGAATTGAAGGTGTCATTTGCAATAAATAAGGCAAATCCTGACCTACATTGAGGGCTTGAATGTCTTCAAGGGTAACTGTTTTAAATGCCATTGGTGTAGTTTCATCCACTCGTTGCGCACGTACTATTATGTCATTGCTTAATATGGATTCTGAAAACAATGTAATTTCACCTAAACTTGCTGATTTTGTGGAAAAATCGATTTTTTTTGATTGATATCCCACAAATGAAATTTCAAGTTTTCCAACAGCATTCAACGTTTTTAGTTTAAATACTCCATCTGATGTAGATGTGGTACCATTTTGAGTTCCGACTTCAATTACATTGGCGCCTGCTAAGACTTCTTTAGTTTGTGCATCAACAATTTTACCGATTATGGTTTGAGCTACTATTGATGGGGAATACGATAGTAAGATTGCACTTACTGCAATGATTGTTTTTGGGATGATTTTCATTAGACCAATTGAGGTTTTCAGTTGGTGCTTTTGAGGATAGGCCGGTAAAAAAGCAGAGTTCCGGTGGTTTCCTACGCCAGCATTACCTGGATCAGGTTAAAGGGTATTATCTCAGCCTTTGCGAATATATGTTGCAAAAGCACCCCTACCATCCGATTTTCGGATTGGCACATAAAGTTACGGCAAAAGAAAATGGAAATTCAAGTTTATTGGCTGCGTACTCATTTTCTAAGCTGATGGTGATATAGGCTTGAAGTTAAAAGCACAAAACTGGAAGCTGAATGATTTAAAAGCAAAAGAGTCGTAAGCTTTATGCTGATTGTTGCTTGCCCAGATTAACCGCAATGGAGCAAGGAACGAAAATTTTATGGCTTTAAACATTCAGCACCAAACCATTGATCATAGATCATAGATCAAAAATCATCAATCTACAATCCCCTGCCGCCTGATTCCGAAGGTACCACGCAGCGCTTAATAACCCCTTCACACCTCTACATCTTTTGCTAATACCTAAAACCTTACGACTTAAACCTTTTTCTAATACAGCTTACCTCTTTTAATCAATACCAAGCATCGTGTCTTTAATCAACATATCAACTACAGCTTTACCACTTTTAGTTTCTTTAAAGACTTGCAATTGTCTATCCGCTGAGGTGCCTTCCGTTAAAATGCTGTGAATATGAGAAACTTCTTCTCGAATTCCCAAATCATCCAACACATCATCCACAAAAGTTAACAATTCAAAAATCAGCTTTTTTGCATCAATTTCTTTACGCTTTCCAAAATCTATGAGTTTACCACCCAAGCCCCAACGGACAGCGCGCCATTTATTTTCCTGAATCAATTCTTTTCGATATTCGCGCCATTGCATGTTGTTTTTGCGCAATTTCATCAGTTTAGCAACTAATGCTACTTTCAAACCACAAATTGCAATGGCATCATCCACACGGGTACAAACATCACAAATACGAAATTCGAGAGTTGGGTAACGTGGAGACAGACGAATATCCCAACGAATTTTGGTCGGTTCATCCATCGATTTGGTTTCAATTGCCACATCCAAATATTCTTGATATTCATTCCATGAACGTAAGGTGGGAGGAATACCTGAACGTGGGAATCGCTCAAAAATCACACTTCGATACGATTTCAAACCGGTATCAATGCCTTCCCACATGGGAGATGAAGTAGAAAGTGCCAATAAATGAGGTAAGAAATAGCGCAATTGATTCATTAAATCAATTCGCAACTCTTTGTCTTCAATTCCAACGTGCATGTGCATGCCGCAAATAATCAACTGACGCGCTAAAATTTGATTTTCAACCTCTAAACCCAAATAGCGTGCTCTTGACGTAATATTTTGTTGATCCCACTTTGAAAAAGGATGCGTCCCGGCAGCAATAATGGCCAACCCTTTCGCTTTAGCTAAATCAGATACCTCTTTTCGGATGTACAGCAATTGTTCTTTCACTTCCTGAATCGAAGTACACACGCGAGTGCCAATTTCAATCTGACACTGCATCATTTCTGTTGAAAGGGTGTTCCCCAACTTATCTTTACCATCTTCCAATAAAACCTCAACCGCTGAAGCCAATTCTCCGGTTTCAGGGTCAACGATCATGTATTCTTCTTCAATACCAATAGTGTAATCGTATGTTGTTTTTGCCATAGCCTTTCAGACTCAAAACGGTTGATTTTTGCCCTAAAAAACATGAACTCATGCGAAATAGCAAGCTTTTTAGGAATTATTTTTTCACGAATCTTTGGTTAGGTATCTAAGGTACTCGCATCTACAAAAACACGTACATCTGTTTGAATGCCTTTTTTCTCAAAACCCTCTTTGATTGACTCCGGAATTTCCTGTTTTAGCGTTTCAACGATGCGCGATACCACTTCTTTATCCACATAATAACGCTTTAAATGTGGCACTTTATGCGCAAAACGTGCAAGTACCCGCTGTAAGCCAGTAGTATTAGTTTCCAAGGCCCTCGCATATTCGAGCACATCAATTTCGCATGTCAACATAATTTTCATAGATGATAGGATTGATTTCTTTTTGTGATGATACTGATTTAATCCGTTTTTTAACTTTGTGAAAGTGATTAATTTTTGAAAATTGCGTCAGCATATTGACGGAATTTACGTAAATTGCGTCAGTACAATGACGGAATTTACATTTTATGCTTCAACGAATCATCACACCACGATTGCAACAAGCTGTAGGCAAAGGTAAAGTTGTGCTACTAACCGGAGCACGTCGAGTCGGAAAAACTGTTCTATTACGTGAATTAAGCCGGTTAACCTCAAATCCGCTTTGGCTTAATGCTGAAGACAGCGATACTCAAGCCTTGTTATCCGAACGCAAAATTGCCACGTTCAAAACCTTGATGCAAGACCGCGACCTTGTAGTTATCGATGAAGCACAATCTATTCCGCAAATTGGAGCGATTCTCAAACTTATCATAGATGAAATGCCTGAAGTTCCGATTGTAGCCTCAGGTTCATCATCGTTCAACTTGCTTAATCAATCGGGCGAACCCTTAACCGGCAGATATAGTCGAATTGAACTCTTTCCGCTCTCATGGAAAGAATTAAGCTTGAATTTTAATCCGTTAGAACGCAAACAACAACTCGAAGAACGCTTGGTTTTTGGCTCTTATCCGGAAGTGATTACGTTAACAAGTTCGCAAGACAAACGATTGTATCTCAAGGAGTTAGTAAATAGTTATTTATTGCGTGATATTCTTGCCTTTGACGGACTTCGAAACACTGCAAAACTACTTGATTTATTAAAGCTTGCGGCTTTTCAAGTTGGGTCGGAACTTTCGTTTGAAGAGTTAGGCAAACAACTCGGAATGAGTAAAAATACCGTTGAACGCTATCTGTATATCCTCAAAGAAGGATATGTGATTTTCCCTTTAGGCGGATTTTCACGGAATCTTCGGAAAGAAGTGAGTAAAAGCAGTAAATGGTATTTCTATGATAATGGTATTCGAAATGCCATTATCAATCAGTTTGATTTATGGCCTCAACGTAACGATATTGGTGCGCTTTGGGAAAACTTTTGTATTTCTGAACGCATTAAAAAAAGTAGCTATGAGCGCGATGAAACCGAATTTTATTTCTGGCGAACCTACGACCGTCAGGAAATTGATTTGATCGAAGATCGATTTGGAAACTTACACGCTGTGGAATTTAAGTGGAAAGATAAACCACTAAAAACACCACTTGCCTGGGAGAAATCGTATCCAAACTCAACAAATACGTTAGTTTCGCAACAAAATTTTGAAGCTTATCTTTCTTAGTTTTGTAAAATCCGTCAGTATATTGACGCAATTAATGCAAAATCCGTCAACATACTGACGGATTTTGCATTTTCTTATTTATACCAGCTTTCATACATCTTCTTACGATCTGAAACCTTTTTTAAGTAATCCTGAGTTTCTTTGTAAGGCAGATTCTTGATTAAATGCGAATAATTCTCTTCAGCCGATTTTTTATTGATATCCGGTATAGCTTTGCGAATATTGAATGTGCCATTGTAGGCTTTAGCAACGTTTCCTGCGCCGGTGTTGTACGCACAAATGGTTAAATACTCCCGGGTTGTTTCATCACTAACTCCTTTAAAGTAATTGGAAGCTAAAATCACCATATAAGCCGTTCCTAATTCTACATTTTTATTAGTAGTAAATAAATATTCAGCCGTAGGAACCCCATCTTTGCCATGTACACGTCGATAGGCATCGCGTCCGCCACTCGTTGGCACAACCTGCATAAGTCCGTAAGCATTTGCCGGAGATTTTGCCAAGGGATTGAAATAAGATTCAGTATGCACAATAGCAAATACCAATGCCGGACTCACATTATTCTTTTTTGCAAACTCATGAATAACTTGTTCATGTTCTTTGGCACGGGTTTGCAGGTGATCGGGAGCTAAATCAAAATCCACAAAAACGACTACGCGGTCGTTTCCATCAGCGCCTTTAACTTCTTTGGTTTTCACATTTTCATTTGCCAATTTTTCTGCAAGTGCTTCTTTTTCTTTAGGCGAAGCATTTTTTACAGGCAATTGTTTGTCCAAAATGGGCTTTTCAGCAACAGGTTTTGGAGTTTCGACAGGTTTTTGCTTGCCCTCTTCTTTTTTCATCGGAAATTCGCGTTCTGTTCCCTTATCCTCAAACGTAGCCAACAATGCTTTTTTCATTTCTTCTTTAGCTTTGGCAACTTCATTGGGATCATCTACAATGATTTCAACACGTGCTTTCCCTTTTTCAAAATCAACCGAGGAGCGTAATCGTCCGGTTTGTTTGTACTCTACCCAATCTTTTTGAGTTCGTTCTTTGTAATCCCCCCACAAATCAAGCATTTCCTTTTTAAAGGCTGCAAAAGCTTCTTCTTCTTTTTTCTTAAACGCTTCATAATCGGCAACTGAAGCCAAAACGCCTTTTTCCACTTCCTTTACATAGGATTGATACCCTTGCTGCTGTTGCTGTTTGAACTTTTCAAAATCATCTTGTGCCCAAACAGAAGTAGCAGAGCACAAAAGAGCAATAATCAGCCCGTATTTCATAAAACCTCCGTAAATCGTTTAATCTGTAAGATTGATAATATCTTGTTGATTGGCTTCAATGAGAGAAAACCCCTTACCGTTTTGTATCCACCGATTGGAAACACGAACATTCCGAATTGCTATTCTCGATTTGATGTAACGAACAGATTGAATTTCTTCATTATACATTTTATCCAAAGCTTGCACTTTCAAAACTGTAAACTGACCTAAATTTTTCAGTGCCTGTTGTTTGGATAAGGCCCATGTTTTGTAGGGATTAAATTGAGTTAACTCGCTCATCCCCATAGACAAAAATCCATTCGGTGTGGAAAGAATGCGTGATTCCGGAATGGTTTGAGGCGCTTGGCCGGGCATAAAACGTTGTTGATGTGTTTGGGTTTCAGCCTCTGAACCAACTAGATAAAACACCCAATCACCACAAACCGCAGAATCAATCTTCACGGTATTGTTGATATTATATTGATCCCCAATAGCAATTTCATCACGAATTTGCTGAACACTCCCCTCTACATATTGTTCAACAGTGATTACTACAAATGCATTACTGTTTAAATCCTCAACGGCAAACTCAAAGGCTTTTGCATACGATTTTTCAGCAGAAAAAGTGGAAAACGGTGCAATTCCAACGCCAAAAAGTCCTTCAGGTGGCTGAACAAACCAAGAGGGATAGGCTTGTTCGATTTTTGCCGCAGAAATAGAAACGGGCTGCACTTGTACCGTTTCTTTTTGGGTAGAAGCGCAGCCCGCTAGTAGAATAAATAAACTGAGAAGTTTAGTTGTCTTTACCAAGGCGAGATAAATCTTCTTGAAGTTCTTTAAAAGCTTGTGATTCTTTGAATTTCACATACAATTCTTTGTCGCGAGAAAGGGCATTTTCCAAAGACGCACGAGCATCACCAACAGGTAATTTTACTAAAACAAAGCACTCAATTTGAGTACCATTATCAGAAGAAGAAAATTCAACTTTATCAGTAGCTAAACCTTTTAAT
>CAZIQX010000033.1:0-2905 GCA_964541325.1 uncultured Chitinophagales bacterium
AATATAAAAGTTATTCACATCCGTGATTTCTAATTCACCACGTCGTGATGGTTTCAGGGTTTTAATACACTCAAAAACGCTTGAATCATACATGTAAATGCCTGTAACACAATAGTTTGACTTCGGGTTTGCCGGTTTTTCCTCGATAGAAACAATGGAATCGCCTTTTAATTCTGCAACGCCGTAACGGCTTGGGTCGTGCACTTCTTTAATCAAAATACTTGCCCCAACCCCTGAATAATGTTCAACAGCAGCTTTTAAAGAAGCCTCAAAAATATTATCCCCTAAAATAACAAGCATGGAATCGTTACCAACAAAATTCTCTGCCAGGCCCAGTGCTTGAGCAATTCCGCCAGCCTCATCCTGAACTTTATAGGTAAAACGACAACCAAAATCTTTACCAGAACCTAATAAGCCCACAACATCGCCCATGTGTTCAGTACCGGTTACAATTAATATTTCTGTGATACCTACTTCAATCATTTTTTCGATTGGATAATAAATCATGGGCTTTTCACCGATGGGTAACAAGTGTTTATTGGTCACTTTTGTGAGTGGAAACAATCGTGAACCTGTGCCTCCTGCGAGAACAATACCTTTCATAAAAAATCCTGTTTAATTTGAGTGGAAACTTAACGTGAAATCCAATTTCATGGAAATTTATTTTGATGTCTTTCAAAATGAAGTACATCTTGTAACTTCTTTCGCAAACTTACACGCTTTCAACTTGCATGAATTTTCAAAACCGATTAATTCTACAATTTTCCCGACATTATGCGGTTTTTGCCCTACGAATGATGGTGAGTTTTTTATTTGGTGTGTTTGTTGACCCCGAAAAATTCGGAGATTTTATTCAAGTTAGCTTTTCAGCAACTTTTTTTTGGTTTTTATTTGATGCAGGTTTAAAAGAATATGCCCTTCAAAAACCGTATCAGATTAATCTGAATCAACAAAAAACGGTGCATTTGATTATTGGCGCTATCATATCGTTGTTTTTATTGATGTTAAGCCTTACCAATTTTCTGAATGATTGGACTCAAAAAATTTGGCTCGTTAGTTTTGCCTTCAGTGCTTTTGTCTCAGCTAGTGCTATTCCATCGTACATTCAGGCTTATTGGGATGGAAATATTCGGGTTTTAGCTCGCCTAGACCTTGCCGTACATGGAATTCTTCAGCCATTCGCAGGTATTTTATTATGGTTAGGCGAAGTTACAACGGCGTTTATTTGTGCCTTCATTGCGCCAACTTTTGCTCATGCCTTGTTCATACAGTTTCGCTTTACAATCAAACCGGAAAAACCACAATGGAAATTGCTATTTACCCATTCAACCGTTTATTTATTCATACATAATGGCATTCATCAAATCAAACAAAAAGCCGACACGTTGTTGTTATCGGTTTTTGTTCCTGCGAGTGTGGTGGGCTTATACAATCGCGGTTTCTCGTTGCCTCATCAAGCAAATCAATTTATCCAATCCGTTATTCAGCCTGTTGTAATTCCAAATTGGGCAAAAGAATCGAAATCGTCATCCTCAAAAATTCTTCTTTTCATTGGATTATCAGGTTGTTTACTAGTTATTTCCCCGTTCGTTTTATCCTGGATTTTTAAAACCTTTTGGAAAGAGACTTGGCTTGATTTGATAAGCTTTTTACCACTTTTTTGTCTTTGGGCTTGGTTAAGCTTGATGTTGGGCCTAAATGAGACACGTTTAAAAGCAAATGGATTAAATCACTTGGTACTCATTCGAAATCTTTTTTTAACAGTTGCCGGTTTAATGAGCATCCTTTTTTTACATGTTGATTTTCGCTCAATGCTTGTTGCCCTTGTTGGTTTTCATGCTATTTATCTGCTTGGAGAGTCTTTTTTTAAAATGCGGCAACAATTTGAGTTGGGATTTGTGTTACCGATAAGCGAACTAAGCATTATCGTACTGTATGTATATTTATACGGATTGCGAGCATTTTATGGTTGATACGAAAGCCGTTCCTTTGCATATACTTTTGGTTCAAAATCAATTTCCGCAAGAAACACATTGGGGTGGAATAAGTACGTTTGGTTGGTTTATGAGCTCAGCCTTAGCACGCGAGGGTGCTAAAATCACCGTTATTTGCCAATCTTCAAAGGAAATCATCGAACCGGTTCAAGTGATATCCGACCATATTCAGGTGTATCGAATTCCGGGAAAAAGTCCAATTAGTGGATTTAATGCAAAACTTTTATCTCGTTTTTTACCGGATAAAGACCGTTGGTTTTCCGTAAATGTTTGGCACATGGTAAAACGCCTTCAGAAAAAAGGCATTCGTTTCGATATCGTTGATGCCGCTGATTATTTAGGTGGGGCGTCATACCTATTGCGAGATAAATCCTTTGAAACTCCAGTTGTTGTTACCTGCCATACTCCTGCTTTTTTAGCGGATGAAATGAATGAAGGCAAATCTTCTAAAGCACTTAATGCGCACAAGAAAGTGTATCAGTTGGAGTTATTTGCCCTTCAAGAGGCTGCGGGAGTGTTATCGCCCTCTCATCGTTTATCCAAATTATTAGCTGCTAAAACCGGTCGCTCTTTAACCGATTTTTTTACCAATCCATATCCTTATCCACTTCAACGTGAATTGCAATCCATTCCGAAAGAAGTATCCGTTTCTATGCCTTACGTGCTTTTTTCCGGACGAATTGAACGCCGAAAAGGAATTCAACGATTGCTTGAGGCCTGGTCGAAATCGAAATTCAAAAAAGATTTTGCGTTGGTTTTAGCGGGAAAAAAAACGAATCATTTTGATGAATTTGAACGATTTGCAACTGGTATGAGTGGTACGCACATTCATTTTATTGGTCACCGTGAACGAGATGAATTAGCGTGGCTGTATCGTAATGCATCACTCGTTGTGCTCCCGTCGGAACCAT
>CAZIQX010000033.1:2915-6514 GCA_964541325.1 uncultured Chitinophagales bacterium
GATGAAGAAAACGGTTGGATTTTTCGAACTGGGTCAACCGAACATCTAACGGAGAGAATGGACGAAATCTTGAGTTTATCCATAAATGAACGAACACAACGTGGGCAAAAAGCACAATTGACTATTCGCAGAATTAATGAGCCTTCGCGAATAGCTCAGCGAACGATTAAATACTATCGACGCATAATTGAAGAACATGCGTAAGTGATTATGCCACAGAAACTTATTCATCATGCTTTAATCATTTGCACTAAAAATCGAGCAAGAACACTGGATAAACAGCGCGAGTATTTGGAAAAACAAACGCACGTTCCTGAATTCCTTTTTGTAGTTGATGCCTCCGATTCCGTAAATGATGTTGAACACCGTAATAGGTATCGACATATCCCTATAAACCTAACGGTTCTACACTCAAAGCCACATCTTCCTTTTCAACGAAATTTGGCGATTCAGCACTTGCCCGATTCCATTCGTATTGTACATTTTTTAGATGATGATTCCTTTCCTGAATCGAATTATTTTGTTGAAATAAACCGTTCATTCCTCGAAAATGAATCATTTTGGGGCATAGGTGGACTCATCAATAAAACCAACATTCATAAACCGTTTTTACTAGACCCAACTACTCCCGGAACGCTTTCTTTAAATGGGAGAACCTTGGATGCACAAGCTTTCCCCTATTCCTTAAATAGAATCTTTGAATCCAGATATCTATCCGGTTGTTCAATGAGTTTTCGCAAAGAGGCATTTGACATCACAACATTTGACGAGAATCTAAACGGTTATGCTCAAGATGAAGACCTTGCATTTTGTCTAAGTTTGAAAAAAAAATTAGGTGTAACGCCGTTTACCTCTATTTGGCACGAAAAAGCAGCTGATGCTCGATTGAATCCATGTCGGTTTAAAGAACAAGCCATTATTAACCGGTATTATGTGATGAAAATGTATGCGGCAACAGAGTTTTCAGAGTACAAGTTTGCGCTAAACCTATTCATTCAATGCTTAGTTCTCATTCGTAAACCTAAACAAAATCAGGAACTTATTATTGGGTGGATTCGCGCCACAAAAAAATGGATTCGTTATCGTAAAAATCCATCACTTACCGCTATTTTGAGCGAATGAAAACAATCGGACTCATTGGCGGACTCAGTTGGGAATCAACAGCGCTGTATTATCAGCAATTAAATGTGGCATTACGGAACAACAAAGGCGGCCTACATTCTGCAAAAATTTGGATGTATTCCTTCAATTTTGATGAAATTGAGCAACTCCAATCCGACGGAGATTGGGAAGCGTTAGATGCTATTATGGCTGAAAAAGCACTTCAGATTGAACGTGCAGGTGCCGAAGGATTGGTTATTTGCTCAAACACCATGCATAAAACTGCTGATGCAGTTCAATCAGCAGTAACTATTCCTATCATTCATTTGGCACATGCTACACGTGATGCAATTCTAAAACAAGGACTTAGCCGTGTAGGTTTGCTTGGCACACGATTCACCATGGAACATGATTTTTATAAAAAACACCTTTCTGATGCGGGAATTCACGTTTTAATTCCAGAGAAAACACAACGTGAACTGGTTCACGACATCATTTATTCAGAGTTATGCATGGGTGAATGTAAACTTGAGTCCAAGCAGATCTATCTGGAAATCATCCAAAACTTGATAGAATCAGGTGCTGAAGGAATCATTCTTGGATGCACAGAAATTCCATTACTCATTCAAGCAGAAGATGTAGTTGTTCCCATATTTGACACCACTGCCATCCATATTCAGGCCATTACCGAGTTCATACTTACCGACTAACTTTAATCATTTTCCACCATGAAAATCCTTGTTTCTGTTATTCTTTTATTCCTGTTAGGTTTGTTTGTTGATGTTTATGCCCAACCGTTTACGCGTCAAGATACGTTACGTGGAACTATTACTCCGGAGCGCGCCTGGTGGGATTTAACCTATTACAAACTTGATGTTCGAGTGAATCCTTCGGATTCAACGATAAAAGGGTCGAATCAAATTCATTTTCTTGCATTAGAACATGGCAAACGCCTTCAGATTGACTTACAAGAACCTTTACGTATCTCCAAAATTGAATACAAAGGAAAGACCTTACGATGGAAACGTGATGGATATGCTTACTTTATTGAGTTCAAAAAGCCTATTAAAAAAGGTGAACGGGGATTTATAACGGTTTTTTATGATGGCAAACCGGTTGTAAGTAAGCGTCCACCATGGACAGGCGGTTTTACTTGGCGTTATGACGAACAAGGAAAACCCTTTGTAGCAACTTCTGTTCAAGGTGAAGGAGCTAGTTTGTTTTGGCCCAATAAAGATCATATGTATGATGAACCGGATAGCATGACGATTATCGTTGAAGCGCCCAAGGGCTTAACCGCAATTTGCAATGGAAGATTACGTTCAAGAACGGATTTAGCGGATCAATTCTCACGGTTTGAGTGGCACGTTCAAAATCCAATTAACAGCTATGGTGTAAATATTAACATAGGCGATTATGTTCATTTTGGGGAAGTCTATAAAGGTGAAAAAGGCGCTTTAGACTGTGATTATTGGGTACTTTCCTACAATCTGGAAAAGGCGAAGTCACAATTTAAGGATGTAAAACGTACGCTTGAAGCATTTGAATATTGGTTTGGCCCATATCCATTCTATGAAGACAGTTATAAATTGGTTGAAGTTCCCTACTTAGGAATGGAACATCAAAGTTCGGTAACGTATGGAAACGGATATCAAAATGGATATCGGGGAACGGATTTAAGTGAAACGGGATGGGGTTTAAGTTTTGATTTTATAATTGTTCATGAAACAGGACATGAGTGGTTCGCTAACAACATCACCTATAAGGATATGGCAGATATGTGGATCCATGAAAGCTTCACTAATTATTCAGAATCCTTGTTTTTGGAGTATCACGAAAACAAAAAAGCCGGCTTTGAATACGTTAGAGGTTTGCGTTCCAGAATTAGTAATGATGAGCCAATCATAGCTCCTTACAATGTAAATGCAAGTGGTTCTGGTGATATGTATTACAAAGGTGCGAATATGCTTCACACGATTCGTCAATTAGTTCCTTCTGATTCTGTTTGGCGAGCTTTATTGCGTGGATTAAACTCGGAGTTTTATCATCAAACAGTTACTACGGAACAAGTTGAAACTTACATGGCGAATTTTCTTGATTTACCGTTAGACTTTGTGTTTGATCAATATCTGCGAGATGTTCGTATTCCTGTCTTACAATATCATTGGAATGAAAAAACATTGCGTTACCGATGGAACCAAACTGTTTCCGATTTTGCAATGCCGGTTAAAGTTACTGTTTATGACTCTACGCTGTGGATTACACCAAATACGGGTTGGAAGCCCCTTCCCTTTGCAGTTGATACGTTAAAAACGTTTCAGATTGATCCAAATTTTTATGTAATTGGTCAGGATTTAACGGTGGAATAAACCCGATGCTCATAACCGAAAGGGTTGTTAGTTGATGGTTGATGGATATAGACTTCGCAATTTCGAATTTCGAATTTCGAATCTCGAATTTTGCTGCAAGGTACCTTTTGTGGCGAATTACTGGTTGAT
>CAZIQX010000033.1:6524-17873 GCA_964541325.1 uncultured Chitinophagales bacterium
TTTTGTCTTTCAGCCTTCAGCTTTTGTCTTTCAGCCTTTAACTCTAAATCATACATCAACCATCATAAATACCTGCCCCCTTACTACTTACCCCTGAATACTCAAAAATACAGCTTAAACCTTTTTCTCGCTAATTCGAGCGAATACTCACAATAATATTAAATCGGATATTCTGTGTAACACGCTCAAAAGTCTGTGTTGACTTAGGAATCACATGGTCATAGGTATATTCAAAATTGGCTTTAACCATACTCGAGAACTGATATCCAACCAAACCCGAAAACTTAAATCGGGTATCACCATTTATACTTAAATCGGAATTATCAACAAACTCATAGTCGGCTGCGTTATCACTAAAGAATCCATTATTTAACCCATTTGCCATAATTGCCGTTAATTGGCGACGCAAGTTAGTTTCTTCGAAATAACCCGCTGTAACCGATAAATCTAACGTATTTCTGAGTTTGCGGAAAAAAGGAAGTCTGAAACCACGTTTCGACCACGTTCCGGTAAATTTTATCCCCTGTGAGGTTCGTTCCGTCATAAGTGGGTTTACTGTTGTAATCGTCATCAACTTGGTGTAATCGTACTGTAAACGCGTGCTTACATTGTTTTTCCAAGTGATGTTTAAACCAATCACAGGAACAAATTTTCGGTCCACGGTAATTTGTGATGGTTCATAGGTTTGAATGGTTGATAATACTCTAAAGTTTGTACCGGTAATCGGGCGATAATCCTGAATTTCTCCCTGATTCGGGTTGAATTTCCAACTCACCCGATAACTTCCTGAGTACGAATGATTGAGCGAAATTCTTGAGATATAATCGGATGCAAAACTAAAAAACTCTTCCAATCCCGACCAATTTAATTTCCAGTTTGGCATAGGCAAGGGTAAATATCCTTTTTTCCCAAAACCACTTCCTGAGTAACCTAAAAAGGTTTTCACAAAATCGCGCTGAACGGCATCTCGATCCAAAATCGTTAAACCATCCTGATTACCGGTTGCATCATCAATCACGCCGGTAGTTGCATCGTAATCATCCAAACCACGTTGTAATTGAGCTCGATAAAAATCACCAAAATCACCACCAAAAACCCATGCCGATGAAGTCATATCACCTGATTCATTAAAAACATTTTCTTCAAACGTGTTTGAACCCGGTGTTAAGGCGAAAAGATTACTTGATGTGCTATTCCAACCCACATTCCAATCCAGATCAACCGTAAAGTTTTTTAACGGTTGCAACTTGGTTGACATGGTAAAATTATCTGTGAAAGTTTCGTTTTGTGTTATGTTCAACGGTCGGTCATCAAAGGGGTTTATAACTGTTTCATTCAAACGACGACGAAAACCCAAACGATAAGCAAGAGGAGGTGCGAACGAACCGCCACCCGATGAACTTCGAAATGCATCAAAAAATCCGGAACCTCCGGCATAACCGTTTTGTGTAGATTGCTCTCCGTGACCATAATTCATATCCAAACTTTGAATACTGAAAAACGCTAACCCAAGTTTACGACCATAATACAACCAATTACTTTCGCCTTCTTTTTCTTCGGTTTGTTTGGGTGTAGCAGGTGGACGCGCATTCGGGTTTTTCTTCAGCTGTTCTTTGTATCGAGCTTCAGCTTCTTTTTGGCGTTTTAAAGCGGCTGCTTTTCGGGCTCGTTCTCGTTCCTCTTTGTCGTTCGCTTTCACCAATTCATCATAAAAAGGAATTTTTCGGAAAATATCTTGCAGTTTGATACTAGTATTTTGATCAATTTGATAAGAGTTTCCAATCGAAGCACCCAAATTCGATTCCTGAGTAGTTTGGTTTTGCCATCTGAACGAACCTCGATAGGTGGAGGTGTAATTCAACCAGCTTAACCATTTAATTTTATTGATTTGCGGGCGCCAACTTGCTCCATAGTTCTCGGTGTAAGATTCTTGTCGTGCAAGAGATGAATCTGCGGTAAAAATGGACTCAAGTGCTTTAAAGGTTGGTATAACTTCAAAAGGGTCTTCGGGATTGGTGGTAAATCTGCGTTCACCGGCAGCATTTAATACATATTTGGTTGTTGAGTTAAATGAAATCGGTATGGTTGGGGTAAAGTTGTATGAGAAACCAAAATTTCGGTTAAAATCAAATTGATGGGTTTGTAAAAGTGGAAGTGGTGCGGCATCAAAAGGACGGCGTAACCATTCGGTGTAATTTCGGGATAAGGTTCCCGACATGTTGATGGACGTTGGCATATAACCCAACTGCAAGGCATACAGCATACTCAAATAAGGAACTTTTTCTGTGAACCAAAACGGACGCAATAAATCCACTTTTCGCCAACTGTACGAGTAACTTAAACCGGTATTAAAATTCCATCCTTTACGATAAATCTCATTAATACTGCGTTTATTTTCCTGTGAATAGGAATAATTGAAATTAACGTTATCGAGCGTGTATTGCAGGATTTTGGATTCAGAATTTCGTTTTGAAAAGTTACTCAAGGTAAAGTTCATGCGTTCAGAATAATCCTGAACTTCCCTGATTTTGGCATTGATGATGCTATCTTTTTGAACTTCAGGGATGGATTGAGACCGAACGGCATCGGTAAAATCACTTAAACGAATATCACCTTCACGAGGTAAAAACTGTGGGGTAGAAACACTTTGGTTGTAACTGAATCCAAGGGGAATATTCCAGCCATATCGTTCAGGAAGCAGTTTATGGGCATTAAATGTTGTACTGATATCATACTGAAAACGATCTTGCCGCGACCGATTTCCCAAACGGGAATCCAATGAACCAAAACCGGTAGTGCTTGTTAAAAACTTACCCGAAACTGACCCAATATCGGCGAGTTGAATTTGTGCAGAGGTATTTGCCGCCCATCCTTCTTCGTTGTCAAAACCGGAAACGCGCAATTCGTTTACCCATAAAATAGCGTCTAAACTAGCCTTTCCACCCATTCCTATTGTATTGCTGCTTCCATCAGGGATTAGTTTTGCCGGATTCATCACCCCAATCCCGATTTCTGTGATATTTTGCAAAGATGGGTTCCCTTTAATCCCAATTCGGGTTCCCGGTGGCGACTCATTTAATACCAAAGTTGAATCATAAAATGTAATGGATGGATCAGCATTATTGAGGTTACGTAGTTGTTTTAAGGCATTAAAACTGCTCAACACTACATTCATAGAATTTTCCTCAGGCAGCCAAACCTTTTCTTCCACTTCAGGCTGAAGCGATTGGTCAAAATCTCGCGGTAAAATGCTGAAAAATGTGGTATCAGTTGGGGTTAAAGGTTGACGATATTCATAATACTCTCGTTCCAAATCTCGCCCCATCCTCACAACTAATTCAGCTTCTCCTCGATGGTCAAACCCTTCGGCATGCACAAACATGCGTAAATTTGAATAGTTAATCATATTCATACCACCTGCAAAGTTGCGGCGAATCATGCGTAAATCACCCGACCTAAGGTCTTGCACTTCAATCGATAAAGCTTGTTCATTCGCTAATAAATTCCCCTGTTGAGTACGGTTAATTGCACGAATAGCACCGGCAGGACTCACATAAGGAACAGGTCTTCGGCTTCGGTTTTCTTCAACGTTGATTGTTGAAACCAAAAATTGTGTAGATGGATTTGCAAAATTACCCACAGTTTCTGCTTTTCGCCATTGAGAACCAACCAATTCAAAGGTTGCAAAACGCATGGTGAAGGCTCGTTTGTACCCACTCATCCAAAAACGCATATGGGTTACCGATTGAAAATCCTGCACATCGCCCACTCTACGTTTAAATTCATTTAATGGAATACGAACCTGATACCACTGACCAATATCATTCCTATCTTGTGTAATATCAACAATATAAGGTTTGTCTTTGGTGAGTGAATTTGGGTCGGCAGGGTTTAATTCAATCTCATACTGAAAGTAGGCATCTCTTGTATTAGGTGCGGAAGGTATCACCAAACCTTCGGCATCAGGTCGGTTGGTAATCGCTCGTTTTTCTCCTGTGGTGCGAGAGTTTTGCTCTGTGTAGCCAAACATCCTCAAAAAACGCTCCTGCATGGTTAAATCGTTGAGTTGCGACTCAGCCCAATAATAATAATCGTCGTTTGAAGCATCGAGAAGCACATTTTGATACATTTCTGAATTTTCTCCATACTGTAAACGAATGCTTTCAACAAAAGCCGCAAATACCTCACGTTCAGTAAATCCGCTAAAATTGGTTTCGTTAGGTAAACCGTCCAATCCCACGTCTTCGTCTTCCAAGGAGTTGATACTAAACTGACCGTCAAAATCGACCGGACGATTTAAAATGATGGAACGAGCTTGTAATCCACCTTCTTGATCGAGTTTAATATTCTGAACTCCACCTTGTGCCAAACCGTCTTCATTGTTTGAGCTAAAGTTTGGAATAATGTCTTCTGAAATCGTCCCTAAATCAATAAAAATCTTACCGTTATAATCCTGAATAACATCATTTGTGGCAATTCCACCGGTAGGAACAATAGAATCCGGAACTATAGGTTGAATCCAAAACTCGATAAACTCAATATTATTCAAGGTTAAGTTTTCTAAACCTTGAGGTAAGGTCGTGGTCATTCCACCCCATGTATGCTCAGGAGTTTGTTCGAGTAACTGCTTTAAGTTGGTGTTGTAATTATAAGCCCCACGCTCTCCCGGATTGTAAAAAATATCTAAGGTATTCAGGAAGTTATCCTGCTGAAGGGTTTGACGATCAAAAACATCTTCAACCTGAATTAAGCGCGTTTCCCTGTTTCTCGGCACGTTTAGAATTGAACTTGCATTGATAGGAATATTGTACCATGCAAATTTAGAGCGACGATCCGAACGTTCAAATTTTGACAACAAGTTTGTGCTAGGGTTGGTTAAGTCGGGGTCGTAGCCGGGAATAGAAGCCGGTGCAGCAGCCAACGACCAACGTGCCGGTGATATGAAACTAAAACTTGTTTTTGCTCCTTCAAATTCATCAATGAATGAAACCCCGCGTTCTTCATCAGGATATAAACGTCCGCGGTCAATCGCATCCTGAACGGCATTCGTTTGTGCTACGCCCGGTTTCAATTGCGCAAATTCACCGGAAAATGAAATACTTGAAGGCGCTTTGGTTTCAAAAAAAGGCAACCAATCGATGGCTTTGGTTAACCAAGGCGTGTTAAATTTGGCTTTGGCGTCAAAACCATACACCGAGTTATTGATGGGTTCATCGCCAATACGAATTTTATCAGTTAAAGGACGATCTTTGAGATTAAAAAATGTAGCTCCAAACTTAATATTTTCATTTACTTCGTACTCTCCACGAACACCTGTAAACGTGGTTTGCTGAATTTGCAGAATGTTATTACTCTCAAAATCAATCTTGATTTGCTGACCTTTGGCCAGGTATCGCGTATTGGTGATGTACACGTTTCCAATGGAGTAATCTACTTCGTAATCCAGGCCCTCCTGAAGTTCTACTCCGTTTGCAAAAACCTTCACAGAACCTTCAACGACTGAGTATCCTAAATAAAACGAACCACTTGTTCCCCCTTTAACCGTACCGGTCATTTCGTACAAGTTTCGTTTCGGATCCTGACGCGCAAGAGCTTGTTTTTGCGTGTACAACTCAGGAAATGCCCAAGAAGTAATAGATTCCTCTTTATCGGGTAAGGTGCTGTTTTCTATAATACTTACAATGCGTTCGCCAAAGGGTTCTCGATGTGGAAAGTAAATCTTACCATTAACCCCATCTAACACTCCGGTTGAAAAGTCAACGAGGTTATCAGCGGCTCTTTCCTGATTTTGATTGAGTCGGTCGAGACCTAAACTTTGAATCAAGTTGGTTGAAATTCCCGGAATATTCTCTTGTGGAGTGTTACTTCCCGTAAAGTACAATCCAAATTCGAATCCATCAGAACTGATGTTTGAAGGACCCAAGGAATACACATTTCGCATAGTCAAATTCCAGGTGTAGGAATCAGGATTCAGGTTTTGTTGGCGAATTAATTTTAGAATTTGTATTTGCTCCCCTAAGGTCAACACGTCCCCGACTTCTTGAATTGAACTGCCCGATTGGTTTTGAAAAGCAATAGCCAACGCTTCATTCGACTGTAAAGCTGAATTCAGTAATGATATGGTTCCTAAAGTTTTGTCGTAGATGTAATCAATATTGGGCTCTAAACGAATCCAAAAACCTTTTACCACATTTTGTGACTCAACCCCTAAACGATTCGCCACACTTACCACGTCGATGGTATCCAATGTTGCTAAACGCAATTCAGCCAAATATTCATCATCAATGGCGTCAGTACCCATATTTGGCGGAGCATATCGTTTGGTTAGCTGATTTTGTGTTACCCCTAAATCGGCAATAGCCACACCCTGAATAAAATTGTCGTTGCGCTGCGTACCTAAATTGAGTTTATACACCACCATTTGGTTAATGTTATACAAGGCAATCGGGTTAATAGGATCTTCCAAGGCTTCATCAAAACGGTCGTAGGTATAAAAATCCACGTAAAAATGTCGGTCGTCTTCATAATCGGTGGGATTGAGTCGGAAAGACTCTTCTGTTGAACCACCATCTATGGATTTTGAATTTCCCTGACCTTCTTTTTGGGATAAAACCCCGGTTATTTTCAGCGCACCTAACTGTGCAACCGATTTTATACCAAACAAGGCCTGCCCGCCAGAAATCAACGAGTTTCCGGTTTCCATCCCTACGTTACCCAATTCAACCGATTTCACGATTTCATCATCATATCCTTGATAGACAATGCGTAAGCGGTTTTGATAATCAAACGGACGCTCGGTATCCCAGTCGGTATTAATGGTAAGTTTATCCCCGATTCCCCCCTGAATATTTAATTTCAAGTTTTGATCGAATGTTGGGTCAACACGTTGCCGTTGGTCTTCTGGAATTGATGGGTTTTCATCCCTTTGTATAGCGGCCCCAATATTCATATTTGCCGTTCCTGTAACCCGTAAATTCACTTCAGGTTTACCAAAAATGGTGGTGAATACCGATTCTTTTCCACCGGGAACTGAAAATTTGAAATCAATTAAGCCTTGCTGTGCAGTTCTCCGCGCATTAGCCATGTAGGTTATTTTCTGTAAGTTGTCGGTTTTATATCCTTCCAGAAATGCTTTTGAGAACTCTTCTAAACCTAGTTGAACCGGCTCACCAAATGGAATTCCATCAATAGACTTCCGAATGGTGTATAACCCTGTTGAATCATTATAGGATATGTCAATCTTGGGTTGTGCGGTTTTTAATTGTGTAAGTCCGCTACGCTGTTTTAGATGCGTACGCGCAAACAAGCCCGGATTTTTTGGCGCAAATACCCGCCCATCATAGATACTATCGGGCATAACGGTGATTAGCGTTGTATCCTTTTGGGCAACATCCTGAGCATGAACACGCAGTGATGAAGCTAAAGAAACGCAAATCGAAAAACTAAATGCTAAAATAAACCTTATAAAATACACCGAAATGAGTGCTAATCCTTAAATTGTAACCGTGGTCTATAGGCTAATATGTGTTTGGTGTATGATAGTTTGCATGTTTCTTGTTTCACAGTCTGTGTAAAAGATAAGCAATCGAACGCTCTTTTTGGTCACTTAGTATCCTCTTTTTAGGGTCTTTCGATTTATTTAAAACTGCATTTCGTTTACAAGGTCTGAACCTCTATTTTTGAGCGACTATGATAATCTGAAATTAACTTTCCGGCAACTATTTTTTGATGAAATTCGCTCCAAATACCCTGCAAATTGACATTTTCAGGCGGCATGTCGGGCCGTTTTTGTTCGTGTTTCTAACCATCATGTTTTTGCTACTCATGCAATTTTTAATGATGTATCTGGATAAAATCATTGGGAAAGGTATTCCCCTATCTGTTATTATCGAATTAATCCTCTCTAATTTGGCCTATATGGTGGTTTTAGCTGTTCCAATGGCGGTTTTAGTATCCACGCTCATGGTCTATGGGGCTTTTTCAGAATCCAATGAATTCACCGCTACTCGGGCTTCGGGAATCCACCCTTTTCGTGTGATGTTACCTATGATTATTGGTGGTGGTTTATTGTTTGTCGGGATGGTTTTCTTCTCCAATTATATTCTACCTGAAGCAAATTATCGGGCTCGTGCCTTATTCATTGATATTCGCATGAAAAAGCCCGGCTTTGATCTAAAGGAAGGTGTTTTTTATGATGGAATTGAAGGATACACGTTTCTGGTTCAACATAAACCCTCGGAAAGTGATTCTTTGTTTGGAATAACGCTCTTTCAGGAAGCTCGTTATGGTAAAGACGAGGCCTTAATCAAAGCTGAACAAGGGTTTCTTAGTTCAGAGAATGTATCCCAAAGTTTAAAATTAGTATTAGTTGATGGGGAAATGTTCAGAACGATACGTCCGAAAGGCTCCAGTGAAAAAACCATCGAAAAAACCCGATTTGGAAGTTACACCATCACATTTGATTTATCTAAACTGGAATTTTCGCGATCAAATCCTGAGTCTAGGGGACGAAACGACCGAACGATGCGTGCCGAAGCCATGCTCGAAGTGATCAGCACGTTGGAAACAGAAATTCAGCGTGATGCAGAAAATGCATTCAATCAAAATGGTTCGATTCAATTTTTGGTAAAATTGGATTCTACTTTACAGGCTTCTGATTCTCTACTTCCTGTGCGAGCGCGCCAAACATTAACCAAACCTTTAGGTGAACCACGTGTTTTTCGAGAACCCTTTAGCTCTTCACTGATTAGTTTAAATCAAGCCGAAAGCTTTGAAAGACAACGAGATATCTTACGAAATGCCGTTCGTGGCATGAGGGCTCGTTCAGTGAATTACGATGGCATTAACAATACACGAAAATGGAAGGAAGAACGCCAAGCTAAGTATTGGGTTGAAATCCATAAAAAAATCGCAATTCCTTTTGGAGCGTTACTTTTTGTGTTTATTGGTGCCCCTATTGGGTTGTTAACGCGTAAAGGAAATTTAGGCGTTGCTGCGGTTATAAGTGCGTTGGTGTTTACGTTTTATTGGATTGGAATTATTCAAGGAGAAAAATTGGCTGATCGATTGATTATTTCTCCCGGTTGGGGAATGTGGGGTATAAACCTGATATATGCCGTTTTTGGCATATTGTTGATGGTAAAAATCAATCGCGGATATATTTGGAAAAAGCATTAATAAAGGAATACTGAACATCATGCGATTTCCGAACACCATAGACCGATTTATTTTAAAACGATTGTTTTTTGTTACGTTGATGATGCTCGCCTTGCTTGTTTTCATTTTTATCATCATTGACTTTTCTGAAAACAGCGACGATTTTGCCGACCGTGGTGCTACAGCCGCTGAAATATGGGGTTTATATTACCTCAATTACATTCCTGAAATTGTTCGTTTGGTTACTCCGGTTGCGTTTTTTGTGGCCGCCCTGCTCATTACGGGTCAATTAGCCGACCGAGTTGAACTCATCGCGCTAAAAAGTGCCGGTATTTCTTTGTATCGTTTGTTGATACCGTACTTGCTTTACGGTTTATTTGGGCTGAGTTTGGTGAGTTATTTGGATGGATTTGTGGTACCTGATTCCAACCGGGCACGTGTAAGCTTTGAACGCATGTATATCAACCGAAAATCAGATAGAATTGATAAAAACAAATTGTTTCGGCAAAATTCGCCAACTTCTATTTTGCAAGTGAATTACTTCGAACCTACCTCAAAAATTGCCTACAATGTGGTGATTTACGATTATGAAAACGATCGTTTGGTAAAGCAAACAGAACTGGTGCGCATGAAATACAACGATTCGCTTCAGGTTTGGCAAATGGTTGATGTAAACGAAAAACGGTTTACGTTTGATGGTTACGAATCTCAATTCACAGCCAATAAAGACACCGTTCTAAATGTTATGCCACGCGACTTATCGCGCACAACGGCTGATATTTATCTATTACGCTATCCTGAAATCATTGAATATTTAGATTCTATTGAGCGAAGTGGTGCAGGAGGACTCGAACTTCCACAAGTTCAATTTTACGGCAAACTATTTTATGCTTTATCTATTCCTATTGTGATGATAATCGGGGTATGTGTGTCATCTGTGCGGAGAAAAGGAGGAAAAGGAACCTATTTGGCCATCGGTTTAGGCGTTAGCTTTTTGTACCTGGCGTTTATGAAACTGAGCGAACCACTTGGTGCAAATGGCGTACTTCCCACATTTTGGGCATCGTTACTGCCACATTTGTTTTTCTTGTTGATAGCCCTCATCATCTTAATTCAAACAAAAAAATAATCTTATGCGACTGATTCTACTTGTGTTAAGCGTTTTCATTTTTTTGAAACCAGTTCAAGCCCAGCCTGTTATTAACCAATCGCAAGAAAAAGAAAAACAAGCGATTATCGAAACGATTCAAACTCTATTTGATGGATTTCGCGAAAACGATTCTGCAAAAGTTGCCGCTACTTTTTATGATAGAAATCCTTTTTTAGGTACTTCTTTTTTGCGTAATTCGGAATTTCAGTTTAGAAAAGATGCCGGATTAGAAGGAATGCTTACCGCGATTGCTAAACCCAAAGCGGACTCCGTTCGCTGGGATGAACGTATTTATAAGTTGCAAATCTCTTTGGATGATGGACTAGCCAGTGTTTTTTGTCCGTATTCCTTCTATGTCGGTTCAAGGTTTTCACATTGTGGTGTTAACTTTTTTACACTGACCAAAACTAAGGCCGGTTGGAAAATTTTAAGCATTGTAGACACACGAAGAAAAGAAAACTGCGAATAAATCCTTTTCTGATATAACGAACTCAATTACTAGTTGTATCTGGGTTCAACTGAGTTCACCTTAATCAATCAGCCAAATAAAACAATTTTCCCGCACGCTGAACCACCACATTGGCAAATTCCAACTCAAGTAATCGTACCAAAACATCTTGCGTGCTCATCTCCAGTTTTTCAGCAATTTCATCCACTTGGTGTGAACCTTGCAGAATCACAGCAACCACTTTTTGTAAATCTTCACTAATACCAGAAAAATTTTGATCTATGGGTTTTGCTTCGATTGTGCTGATTTCTTCCTCATGTTCCCAATGAATTTCGTCAGTGATATCCTCAAAATCCTGAACTAATTTTCCATACCCTTTTTTGATGAGTTCATTGCAGCCTGTTCCATACGGATTGTCTAAAGCGTGAGGAACCACAAAAACTTCACGACCTTGGTCTAGTGCAATGTTTGCGGTAATTCTGCTACCTCCCTTTTCTGATGTTTCAACCACCAAAACTCCTAAACTTAATCCGCTCACAATTCGATTTCGGGTGGGAAAATTTCCTGCGTCAGGTTTTGTACCCGGTAAAAACTC
>CAZIQX010000033.1:17883-18371 GCA_964541325.1 uncultured Chitinophagales bacterium
AAAAACTCTGTGATTACAGCACCACCATCCTGCACGATGCGTTCCGCCAATTTTTTATTAGAAGCAGGATAAACCCAATCTATGCCCGAACCTAAAACTGCTACCGTTTTCCCACCCTTTTCAACCGCAGTCCGATGAGCAATTGTATCAACCCCATAGGCTAATCCCGAAAAAACTGTTAACCCCTTTTTTACGGTTTCGGTGGTAAATAGTGATGTC
Organism: uncultured Chitinophagales bacterium; assembly: GCA_964541325.1. Taxonomy (GTDB): domain Bacteria; phylum Bacteroidota; class Rhodothermia; order Balneolales; family M1805; genus M1805. The sequence continues at coordinate 18,103 of CAZIQX010000033.1, forward strand.
ATTTTGTGTCCATACGGCGTAGGATTTCGAGTTCCAACAATGGCTAAACCGGGTGAATCGAGCACTTCAAGGGAACCTTTTACCCATAATATTAAGGGCGCATCGTAAATCTGCAACAATCGTTTGGGATAACACTCATCCAATAAAGAAATCACCGTAACCTGAAGTTGCTCAGCTTTTTTCACATATTTTTCCACCAAATCCCATCGATTAAATTGAACTATGGAATCCGCTGTTGCCAGACCTATTCCAGGAATCGAAACTAGTTT
>CAZIQX010000033.1:18381-20186 GCA_964541325.1 uncultured Chitinophagales bacterium
ACTTTGTTGAAACAATGAACAAACTGACCCTGTGTGTTGCACTAAAGCCCGAACTCGTTGATGACCCAATTTAGGCACCATGCTCAATGCTAAAACTGCCCGCGTCTCCTCCGAAAAAAACATAATCTATTTAACTTCCTCCAGTCTTTTCCATAACAATTCTTTGAGCTCGTTAATGTTATGCCCTGTAGCTGATGAAACGAGAATCACAGGAATATCAACATCTATTTCCTGATCTAATTCATAGTTTGGTTTCAAATCCATTTGAGATATGGCTAATATAGCCGGTCTGTTTGCCAATTCCGGACTAAATGTTTCTAATTCATTGCGCAAAACTTGATATTCATAGTTGATATCACTCATACACGAAATCACAAAAAGCAGCACTTTATTACGTTCTATATGACGTAAAAAACGCAATCCAAGGCCTTTTCCTTCGTGCGCATCTTCAATGATTCCGGGAATATCAGCCATTACAAAACTTCGGAAATCAGGGAAAGCCACTACGCCTAAATTGGGCTCTAAAGTTGTGAAGGGATAATCAGCAATTTTGGGTTTTGCCGCCGATACCACGGAAAGTAAGGTTGATTTTCCTGCATTTGGAAATCCAACCAACCCAACATCGGCCATAAGTTTTAGCTCAATTTCTACTACAATTTCTTCACCGGGTTCACCGGGTTGGGCATACGTTGGCGTTTGATTCGTTGGTGCTTTGAACTCAGCATTTCCCAAACCGCCGCGCCCACCGTGAGCTATTACAAGTGTTTGACCGTCTTCGGTAACTTCACCTAATAACAGTCGAGTTTCTGCTTCTAAAGCAACAGTTCCCAATGGTACATCGAGGATTAAATCGGCGCCATTTCTACCGGAACGTCGTCCACCTTCACCCGGATTTCCATCCTCTGCATTAATATATTTTTTGTAGCGTAAATCTAAAATTGTATTCATTTGCGCATTTCCGCGTAATACAATATCGGCGCCTTTTCCGCCATTTCCTCCGTCAGGACCGCCGTGAGGTACGAATTTCTCGCGACGAAAATGAACGGATCCCGGGCCACCGGCACCGGCTTTGCAATAAATTTTGGCGTAATCAGCGAAGCGCATTTTTGAAAATGGTATTAGGTGTAAGGTTTTGGGATTTTGAAAAGGTGTAAAGTTGTAAAGGTGTAAAGGTTTAGAGTATTCAGTATTCTGTAGTAAGGGGTCAGGGGATTTTTGATTTATGATGTATGATTTATAGATGAAAGCAAAAAGCTTAATTCTGAAAGGTAATTCTCAAAAATTATTTCCATCGTTCATTTGAGTTTTTTCTGAGCTTTGGTGATTACTTTTTACAATCCGAAATCTAAAATCTGATACCGAGCGTAGCGAAGGTACCACCAAGTACAATTCGAAATCATAAATCATAAATCAGCAATCTGACATCATAAATCATAAATTCTTTCTGCTTCTATCCAATAGACTCCCACTTCCATCATTTCTTACAAATTTTCTAAAATAAATTCTGTCATGAGTGTGTAAAGATGTCTGCGGGTTTGACCACCATAAATTCCATGATTCCTATTCGGGTAGAACATGGTCTCGAATTGAATGTTAAAATGTTGCAGTGCATCAGCCATAGAAACAGCATGTTGGAAATGCACGTTGTCGTCTCCCGTGCCATGAATCAACAAATAATTTCCTTTCAAATTGGCGGCTTCGTAAATCGGTGATGCACTTCGATAGCCATCAGGATTGAGTTGAGGTGTTTGCATATAACGTTCGGTGTAAATCGTATCGTAATATCGACGATCTATCACAGGATG
>CAZIQX010000034.1:0-359 GCA_964541325.1 uncultured Chitinophagales bacterium
ACCCTCGACCTCCTGCGTGACAGGCAGGCGTTCTAACCAACTGAACTACCGGACCTTCGAGTCTTCATATTTTTTGAAGAGCCGTAAGATATAAACATTTTTGGATGGTAGTCAATACCTTTTTGTGAGTTAAATACAGAATTTCTTGGTATAGTCTCTGTAAATTATGTAGATGTTCGAATATCAAGCTGTTACACATAATATTCAAATTCGGGTAAGACCTGAATATGCAGAAGATAAATCCAATTTCTTCATGCAAAAGTATGTGTTTATGTATCACGTTACCATTCAAAACAATAGTGATGAAACCTTACAACTACTTCGACGAAGTTGGCTGATTAAAGATAACATTGGTGATA
>CAZIQX010000034.1:369-19971 GCA_964541325.1 uncultured Chitinophagales bacterium
ATATGTACGAAGTAAATGGAGAAGGTGTGGTTGGTAAGCAACCTATTTTACGACCTGGAGAACAATTTACGTATCAAAGCTATTGTGTTTTAAAATCCCCTTCAGGTTCCATGGAAGGTTATTATGAAATGGTAAATGAATCGCAGCAGATGTACCGAATTTTAATCCCAAAATTTCATTTACGTTCACATTCACTCAATTAATATGAAGTCCATTTTACCTCTGTTTTTAGCTTTATTGGCTTGTAACTCGCCTAAGTCTCAAACGTCTGTTACCTACGATGCAAGCAAAGATTCTCTTCGGTTTGAAGGAGAAAATCATCTTAGAAATATTCGACAATTAACATTTGGTGGAAATAATGCGGAGGCTTATTTCAGTTTTGATAACCAAGAGCTCATCTTTCAATCGGATTGGGATAGCATAAATACACAAGGCTGTGACCAAATTTTTGTCATGAACGTTGATGGAAGTTTATATCCCAATGGAGAACGTTATCAATTGGTTTCTACCGGTAAAGGAAGAACAACATGCTCATATTTTCATCCAAATGGAAATTTAATCTATTCCTCAACGCATGAAGCCAATGCTTCTTGCCCGGAAACGGTTATGTTTGCACAAGGTCGATATGTTTGGCCAATTTATGATTCCTATGATATTTACATGAGAGAATCACTTACAAGTGAACACACGCTCTTAATTGGAGGCAAGGGCTACGATGCTGAACCAACCATTTCACCTGACGGAAAGTATATGGTTTTTACATCTACTCGTTCAGGTGATCTAGAGCTATGGCGTTATTCCTTTGAAACCCAAGAACTCAAACAAATTACCCATACACCCGGATATGATGGTGGTGCATTCTTTTCACACGACTCCAAACAATTGGTATGGAGAGCCTCGCGTCCGGAAGGAGAGGATTTAAAGAACTATCAGGATTTATTAAAACAAGGTTTTGTTGAACCTAAAGCACTTAACATCTACATTTCTGATATTGATGGAAATAACGTAAAACAAATAACCAATCTACCTGGAGCAAATTGGGCACCTTATTTTCATCCCGACAATAAACGCGTGTTATTTTCTTCCAATCACCATACCATAGAACAAGGTGGACGTGTATTCGATGTGTTTATGATAAATCCCGAAACTAACGAGCTAACTCAAATAACCCACTCTGGTACATTTGATGCATTTCCTATGTTCTCACATGATGGAAAATATCTGGTTTTTGCATCGAACAGACGTGGAGACAGACAAGCCTCAAGAGAGACCAATATTTTTATTGCCGAATGGGTTGATTAATACCTACAACTTATAAAAAAGGCTGTCAATGGTTTTCACTGACAGCCTTTTTTTTGAAACGGCTATTTAGTTTGCAGCTAATGCTTCTTCAATGGCTGCTTTCATGTCTTTACTTTCGGGTTTAACACCTGAACGATAACGATGAAGCAGTTTTCCATCTTTTCCGATTAAGAATTTTTCAAAATTCCATTTAATATCGCCAGTAAAATCAGGATTTTCTGCTTTTGTGAGATACGAAAATAAGGGATGTTGATCATCGCCTTTTACAGATACTTTTGAAAACATGGGAAAACTTACATCGTACTTAGCTGTACAAAATTCTAATATTTCCTCATCAGTTCCGGGTTCTTGTCCCATAAAGTTATTGGCAGGAAAACCTAAAATAACCAAACCTTGATCTTTGTATTGCTCGTAAATGGCTTGTAAACCTTCATATTGCGGAGTATAACCACATTTTGAAGCTGTATTTACCACTAAAACTACTTTGCCTTTGTAAGATTCTAGTGATTGTTCCGATCCTTCTATTGTTTTTAAAGTGAACGAATAAAAAGAATCAGAGATTGAAAACAGGGATAAGATTCCCAAAGCTATTAATGACACGATTTTCATAGTATTTTCGTTGGTTGGAATTTGTTACACTTAAAAATAAAATACAGTTAAATCGTTCCCAAACGCTATGTTGATGAACTCAATTCGAAACCTGCTATTATCATTCTCCATGTTGTTGTTGTTCCATTATTCGGGTTACGCCCAAATGTTTTCGGTTAAAAGTAAACCAAAAGCAGAAGCGGAGGCTGAGAGCAGAGTTGATTTTCAATTTGGTTCTCGATTAAACACTTTCGATTTTAATGGAAGTTTAACAGGAAATACTACTCCATTCTTTCAATTTGATGACCCCATTTACTTTATAGAAGCGAATTTCGGCGGTGTGCTGTTAAATCTTGATTTTGGAAGAAATATGGGAACTGCTGACGATTTAAACTTTATACGATTTGGAATTCAATTTCAAAGTGAATATCGTTTATATCGAAATAATTGGTTTCAGGGCATCATACCACTTTATTTGAGTACAGATTCTTTCACCTTATCTGCACAACGAGCTGCTCAGGGAATTTCAAATCGTTACGAGCAAACCGGATTTTCTTTTGGAAGTGGTGTGATTCTGCGTTTAAAGATACTTCAGGAACATCGCTTAGATCTAAACCAACAAGCACACTACGGTTATGCTGCTCGTGGTTTGGGAGGGAGTTCCGGAAGTCGAACATTTTACCATTCAAAAGTATCGTACATCTCTCCAAAAATGATCAAACAAGCTCGCATAATTGTTTCTGCAGGGTATAAAATGCAGGAATTTGATTTAGATACACAGCTTTACGATTACACATTACGTGGGTTTGAATTTGGTCTAGGAGTTAGTTTCTGATGAAAGCTGAAAAACTCATAGAAGAATTAGAAGCCATCATTGCTCAACATGGTTTTAAAATAAGACGTGAGAAAGGAAGCTTTAGAAGTAATGATTGTATTGTTGATGGTTCTAATTATTTGGTAATCAATAAATTACATCCAATAGAACATCAAATTAGTATTTTAGCTAAACTGATTTTTGATAAACAATTAGATCAAACATTTATTAAACCTGTAGTTCGTAAAGAGCTAGACCGTATCTGGAAACATAGCGTTTATGCGCAGCAGGAAGCTTTAGATTTCGACAAAGAATGAAACTTACATTTTTAGGCACGGGAACTTCGATGGGAGTACCTACCGCTGGAGGTTTTGGGTACGGTGAACCTAGTTTAGATCCACGAGATTACCGATACAGAGTTTCGGCTTTTATTGAAACAGAACAAGCAAACGTATTAATTGATATTGGTCCTGAGTTTCGATTACAAACTCTTCGTTCAGGGGTAAAAAAAATAGATTTATTGCTAATTACACACGAACATACCGATCATATCTGCGGGCTTGATGATTTACGACCCTTCAACTACGCACAAAAATCCTCTATTGCTGCAATTACCCAACAACGTGTTGAACAGGCTATTAAAAACCGCTTTTCCTATATGTTTGAACCACACAAAACACCGGGTTCAGTAGATCTTCATTTTATACCTGTAGATGAATTTTCAACTTATCACTTTAATGATTTGGCAATAACTCCATTTCCGGTTTATCATGGTTATTTGCCCATCTGGGGATTTAAAATTAACGATTTAGTCTATATTACGGATGCTTCATCTATTCCGGATGAATCCATTCATCTAATTAAGGGCTGTAAAATTTTAGTATTAAATGCACTTCGTTTAGCTCCAGAACATCCCACACATTTTACTATTCCTCAAGCTTTGGAAATCGTTAAACAAGTACATCCCGGAAAAACGTACTTTGTTCATATGAATTCTCAGGTAAAACAAGCCGAAATAGAGCCTGATTTACCTGAAAATGTATTTTTTGCACACGATTGTTTAGTTCTTGAACTTTAATTCCTTTTCAGAGATTTCATATTGCCATAAGAGCTCACCTGTAACAGAATACGTTTGAAACGTTAATAATCGGTTATTTCGCTCGCCACTTACTTTTGCAAAACCAAAATTTCGTTCTGTATTCACCAAAGTACCTTCAACACGAAGAGGATTTTTAAGTTCATCACGTAAATTTGCGTTGTATCCACTTGTTAACGGTGAGTTGGTAAATTCATATAAAGGATACATTCCTTCTAATTCCAATTTTAACAATTCAGTATGGTGCCTGTCACCTGAGAGAAAAACTACACCCTCAATTTTATGCTGTTTTATGAAATCCAATAAATCTTGTTGCTCTTTTTTAAATTCCTGAAATCCTTCGTAGGGATTATTCATGTTAATTGATTGATTCCCGTTCACAATAATTTTAAATGGCGCATACGAATTCAATAAACGGTCTTTGATCCAAGTTAACTGAGCTTCACCAAAAAAAGCTTTTGTTGAATCATCCAACTTATTGGGAGCGCGATGATATCGGTCGTCTGTCATGATAAAATCCACATCATTCCACAAAAAGTTAAAATAAACACCCTTATTACCATCATGACCCGCACTCGGATTAAACCAATAGTTGTTGAATAATTCGAGGGCTTCATCTTTTAAACGATAGGAACGATCGCCATTATTTGGACCATAATCATGGTCATCCCAAATCGCATAATTTGCAGATGTAGCTAACAAACGTTGTATGTCTTTTTGGCTACGTGTATGTCTGTTTCGGTATTCTAACCGAGCTTTTGAATAAAAATCAGGTTCGCGATAATACACATTGTCACCGGTCCAAAGCATGAAATCCGGTTTTTTTTCAGCGATGGATTCCAATATTTGATATTCATCACCATAACCTTTACCGGGACGATCAAATTCCGGGTCGTTTATATATAAACAACTTCCCATGGCAAAGGTGAAATCCGGAGCTGGTTTTCTCCACAACCATAAATCTTGTGTTTTAAAGGTAAGTGGGTAAGGAAATACTACTTTATTCCCATCAACCCAAACTTCATAAGCATATTCAGTACCATAGTACAAATCAGTTAGCACAAATTTGGTGATGAAATACGATTCTTTTTCCGCTTCCATTTCCCGGGATTCAAAAATGTTTTTTGGCTCGGAAGTTTTCCAATAACGAAGTTGAACCTCGGCTTCTGCTTTGGTTTGATACCAAACACCAACTTCCATTTGTTCTACATACCCTAACATGGGTCCTGCTTGATGTTTGGCATGCTGCGCTTGAACAGAAATCGCAACTAAAAGACAGAGAAATACAAGTAAACGAGTTTTTTTCATAGATAACATCACTAAAATGATAAAATACATGCCAAAGTTAGACTTTTATCCCCAATAAAATTGAGCAATAAGATGTTAAAGTTGCTCAATAACTGAGCAGTTGTGAATCAATTTTTGATTCCAAAGCCCGAAAGGATTATTTTCCGACGCTATTTTATAAAAACATTTTATCCAGTAAGCATTATGAAACTTGTATTATTTGGGCCTCCCGGAGCGGGAAAAGGCACTCAAGCTAAACTTTTGGAAGAAAAATTTGGCATCAAACAACTATCAACAGGTGATATTTTTCGTTCTCATATCAAAAACCAAACAGAATTAGGAGTAAAAGTAAAATCCATTTTAGACTCTGGAAATTTAGTTCCCGATTCAGTGGTCGTAGAATTGGTGGTTGATACGGTAAAAAGACCGGAATTTGAGAAAGGTTATATTCTTGATGGTTTCCCCCGAACTGTGGTTCAAGCAGAAGAATTCGATACCTTTTTAGCATCTATCGGTTCAAAAATTGATGCTTGTATTGGCCTTGAAGTTCCAAAAGAAGAACTTATGAAACGAATTTTATCTCGTGGCGAAGGCAGAGCTGATGATACACCTGAAAAAGTTGCCGTTCGTCTTGAAGTCTATGAAAAAGAAACTGCGCCTGTAATGGATTATTACAAAAAAACAGGTGTTTTCTCTTCGATTGATGGGGTTGGAAGCGTTGACGAAATATTTCAACGCATTAGCGATAAACTTTAATAAAATCGTTTTTAAAGATTTTAAAAGCAGTCGAGTACTGCTTTTTTTATGTCAATAAGTGAGGTAACAGCGCTAAATTGATGTGCTTTTGCTCCATAGGCAATTAATGGAACTGGATTTCGAGTATGTGTTTTTACCGATAAGTCTTCCAAATTTCCATGATCACTTGTAAGAACCAGTGTATGAGTTTGCATATCCATCTCTTCTAAAATTCCCATCAAAAAAGAATCTAAACGATTCAAGGCTTCTTCAGCTCGGTGAATTTTTTGTTCATGACCCGCTTTGTCTGTTAAATAATATTCATACAATATAAAATCGTGGGTTTTTGCTTTTTCGATAATACGTTTAGCTGCTTGTTTTTCATCAATTTCCGGAATATCTAGACCAAGACGTTTTTTCCAATAATCTTGTTTTATTTCAGCTGTAATAGCTTGATCAGCTAAAACTTCTTGTATGGTGTTTATCGGTAAACCGGCTCCAAGTGTCATTAATGTGGTTGATGTCCATCGATTTCGTTTTTCAGCAAAATCGAAAAATGGTTGTGGATAAGCATTAATAAAATGCGGTTGTTTTCCATTTGAGATTAGATCTGAAAAAATTGATTGGGTTTGTAGTTCTTCTTTGGTCTGAGAATGTGGATAAGGGCCAAAGTGCTTCCCTATTTTTTTTGAAGCATTAAAACCACAAAATAAGCTAGCCTGACCCGTACCACTTTGCGGAAGTCCCTCAACTTCTAAATTCGCGTCTATTTTTTTATATATATGATTTTTCGCTGTTATTTCAGTATCAGATTCAACTAAACCTGATTCTGTTAAATACGACAATGCCGGTAAATCAAGTAATGAAAACGGATTATGATCTGATGAAGGTGCTACACCGATACCATCAACAAATAAAAAAAATACACTCATTCGCGTTCAATAATTAGTGTAACAGGACCATCATTTACTAAAGAAACATGCATCATAGCACCAAATTGGCCTGTTTCAACCTTTAAGTGATGTTCAGTTCGAAGTTTTTCAACAAATAACTCATACAATGGAATAGCTGTTTCAGGTTGAGCTGCTTCTATAAAGCTTGGTCGTGTTCCTTTTCGTGCATCACCATATAAAGTAAACTGTGAAACTACCAAAACTTCGCCTCCACAATCCTGAACAGAACGGTTCATTTTACCATCATCATCTTGAAAAATGCGTAATCGTGCAATTTTTGAGGCCATCCAATCCACTTGTTCAATAGTGTCGTTGGTATGAATACCTAGTAGCACTAAAAGACCTTTTTTAATCGAGCCAATCACATTTTCTTGAACGTGAACTGAGGCTGAATAAACGCGTTGAACAACTGCTTTCATGGTGGATTACTGTGTGGATAACTTGGGGTTACTTTGTGGATTACAGATTTGCGCCAAAATAATAAACATCACTTCACAAAACCCATCTTTCTATTCACACATTTCACTCATTGCTTTTCAGTGTGTATAAAATTCACATATATGAAATATGTTTTATATGTGTACTTGTGGATAAAAATCGAGTACTATTTCTAACTGCTTAATTTTTAATGACACTCTATCCACAAAGTAATCCACAAGTTGTTACATAAAGTGTGTCAAGTATGCTGAAAACTTTGTTATCCACATATCCACACTAAACAACTATCTATTACTGAATATATAATTATATAAAAGAGAATAGAGAAGCGTGTGGAAAAGTGAATTAGTTTGGTTTTGGCATATCCGGTAATTCCATCAAATAATCGGTATTCCAGATAATATCTCGAGATTGATCTTCACTTCTGTAGGAACACGTTTTCATTCGGCAATAAGCACAGGCTTCAGGAAAACAAGGTTCCGTATGAATAATGAGTTCCACAGATTCCTTCATAGCATCAGAAAAAGCAGATTTAATTTCGTGTTCTGCTTCATGTGTTTCTCTTAAACTCATATACCATGGCATTATGAGATGAAAATCAACAAATAACTGAGAACCTGCACGCCAAGCACGAAGTCGGTGAGGTGCAATCCATTCATCTTTTCTATGATGTACCAAACAGTGAGATATTTGTTTTAATGCAGCTTCATCAGCACTATCCATCAATCGCATTACTGCCGCTTTTATCAATTTCAATCCTTGATAAACAATATGCGCTGCTACTAAAAAAGCTACAAGTGGGTCAATCCAAGTAATCGTTGTGAATTTTACGATAAAGAGACCAATAAAAACACCCAAAGTTGTGAACGCATCAGAACCTACATGATAACCGGAGGCAATTAAGGTTGCAGAACGCGTTTTTTTTCCTGTTTGAATTAGATATAACGCTAAAATTCCATTTATAAGAGCAGTTAATCCAATCAGTGCTAAGCCAATTGATAATTCTTGAAGAACTACACCATTTATGAATGACGTTACAGATTCATAAACAATTAAAAATCCGGCTATAGTAATTAAAATCCCCTCTAAACCAGCTGAAAAATATTCCACTTTTCCATGACCATAAGGATGATCTTTATCAGCAGGACGAGCAGAAATTCGAATAGCAACCCAACCCGTAATTGCTGTAATCACATTAACGATAGACTCAAGAGCATCAGAATAAATGGCAGCTGAATCAGTAATGAACCAAGCTATGAATTTGATGAGTAGAATGAGTAAACCCGCAAAAAAGGTGATCTTACCGGCTGTATTTTTTTGTAAGTGGATGTCAGATTCTGTCATGTAGTAGTATTACTTTCCGAAAACTACTAAAAAAGGACCGATAAATTTGGAAGTTAAACCTATACAACAGGATTTATTCGAATTTCAAAATCCGTTTAAAATGCGTTTTTATGAATGGATTAAAGAACAAGTTCCAACGCTACCCGGAGTGTATCGAATGTATGATGAGGATAAAAATCTGCTTTATGTAGGTAAATCGAAAACTTTAAGAAATCGACTTAAAAGTTATGGAAATCTTCATCCCTCTAAAGATTCTAAACGATTAATACGGCTCATTCATCTTGTTAAATTTATTGAGTTTGAAGTATGTAATACTGAGAAAGAAGCTCTTTTAATGGAAAACAAATGGCTAAGAACACAAAAGCCACCGTTTAATCGGGCAAATACGAAACCTGAGTTACATCTTTTTGTGGGAATTACCAAAAAGCAAAATAAACTAAGCATTGGATGGACACTTTCAGAATCACATCACTCATTTGATGTGCTTTACGGGGCGTTCAGAGGCATGGCAAGCACCTATGCACTCTTGGGTGCGCTTCAACGATTGAACGCGCTTCTAAGCAAAAAAAACATCCTTGAAAAAAAGTACTTTATAAAACGTGTACCCACACTTTTTGAAATACAAGCAATTCCTGAAAATTGGATTCAAAGTCTACTCACAGGTTCTTCTTTGGAATTAGAATTGGTTGATTCTCTGATGAATTCAACTTCAGGATTTACCCGAAAAGTTGTTTTTCAGGATGTATCAATCTTGATGCGTTGGTTTGTTTATCAAGGATTAACACATAAAGCCATTAAAGAGCGATTTAAGGTAAAATCCCAAACATTAGGGAATTTGGAGCTCGATGATTGGATGGTAAAATTGGCTTTTTGAGCTCAAAACTCTACTGAGTTTGAAAACAGTAAATCATTTTTAAAATGAAAAACTGAAGCAATTTTTAACGCAAAATCACTTCTTCAGCTACATCCTCAATTAAATAAAAACCGTCTTTAGTTTGTGAAGTCAGCCAAATAGCAGCTTTAACCGCACCAACTGCAAAACCATCTCTGTTTAAAGCTGTATGCGAAATGCGAATATCGTCCCAAGCTGAAAAAATGCGCAACTCGTGTTCACCAAAAACGCTTCCAAGTCGTTGGGCAGTAACGTAAAACGTATCAGAATCTACTTTTTGTTGATGCGGAATTTCTGTTACAATTTTCGTTTTTGTTTTAGCATGTTGAACAAACGTTTTTGCCAATGTTAAAGCAGTTCCACTTGGAGCATCAGCTTTTTGTGTATGATGAACTTCGTGAAGGGCTGCATCAAATACTTCTGATTTTCCAAATAATAAGGCAGCTTGTTTTATAAGTGAGTTAAATAACTGAACCCCTAACGAAAAGTTAGAACCATACAGAACTTTTCCCCCATTTTTTTTAATGATATCATCAATTTCACCGCGATGTTCTAACCAACCGGTTGTTCCTACAACAATTGGTTTTTGTTGCGCTAAACATGCTTTAATTGAGTTTAAAACCACACTCGGATGTGAAAAATCAATAACCACATCAGATTCTTTAAATGCTTGGGTTTCAAAAGCTTCTCCATGTTCATTGTCTGCTTTATCGACGATGCACGAAATAACGACATCGTTTCGGGTTTCAGAAATTCGTTTTATGGTCTGACCCATTTTACCATAACCAAGCAGACAAATTTTGACAAGAGAATTCATAAAATCAATGCGTTATAAAAATGTTGAGTGAAAATGAGATAAAAAAACCGAAACTTGCTTAATAAAAAGCGTAGGTTTTAAAATGGAATGAATTGTTTAATCAATCGATAATTCGTTTTAGATAAACTCTACATCCACAACGTTGATAGTTCAGAGCAAAGATGTTCTAATTCAGTTTTATCAACAGCATCCATAGCGGCTAACCTATGTGAGTCAATATCAAGTTGGGCTACATACATATCACCAACCATGATTGGAACTACAATTTCTGATTTAACGGTTAAACTGCAAGCCAAATAATTATCTTCTTTAGTTACATCATCTATTACAAAGGTTTTTTTGGTATCCGCTGATTGACCACAAATACCAACTCCAAATTTTATTCGAGTATGATCGGTTTCTGCACCCACATAAGGTCCAAGGTATAACTCACGGTCAGCGTTTGGGTCAACAATGTAAAACCCCACCCAATCGTAATGTTCGAACGTATCATGAAGTAATTGAGCAATCATTTGGAGTTTTTCATCACGTGAACGATCACTTTTAATAAAAGCTGAAAGCTGAGGGCGAATTAAATCAAAACGTTCTTGTTTGGTCATTTTTTTGTTTTATTAAGTTTTATTGGTGAATGGCACTTGCATACGAATAAGCAAGTTTTAAAGCTTTAAAAAAGGATTCATCAGAAAAACCACTATCGGGATGCACTAATTTTGCTTTATCCCGAAATGCTCGTTTCATTTCCTCTTTTGATGCCTGTTTAGTAATACCCAAAAGATGAAAGGCAAAATCGTTAGGTGTTTGTTGTAATGATTGCACACGTTCTCGCAACTCTTTGTTTTCTTGTTTTAAATGAGCCACTTTTGTGAGAACCAATGCCAATTTTTTTTGAAGATCTTCAACAGAACCGGTTTCAGTGCGTAATTGTTTTTCTTTAAGTAAAGCTTGTGAATTAATCCATTTTAAAATTCGTGACAGTTGGAGAAAAACAGAATCATAAAATAATATCAGAGTTTCTTTACTTATTGAATCTCCATCAGGAATAGGAGTTCGCTCAATCATTTTTTGCAGTTTTCCCAGTTCATCACTTAACTCAAAAGATTGAGGAAATGCGATATTATGTTTAGTTCCAAATAATTTCAGACATCTATCCGAGCAAAAACGCTCTCGGGGATCGGCAGGTTGAAACTCATTGCCACAGTAAGCACAATAAAGGGAATCAGTTAGAGGCATGACTCGAAGATACTAAGCCTAAAGTAGAAAGTTAAATGCAACCACTAAACCCGTCTTCGAATTACAGACATAAAAAAAACGTCCGGGATCAGCGGACGTTTTTTATTGGGGTTTATTTGGAGGATTACTATGATAAATATCAACTACATAAACGTGGGGAAATCGCAAATTAGTTCCGTGAAAAAACTACTTTTTTGCAAAAGGAAGAAAATATCTCTGAAAACTTTTTACTTCTGTCAATTTTTGGGTAAAAAATCGTTCCAAGCATAGTATCTTCACCCTCTAATCAACCCATGTAAGCACCTATTTTTTATCGTTAGCCCATGAAAGTTCTCAAGTTTGGCGGCACTTCTGTGAAAGATGCCAAGAACATCAGTAAAGTCATTGATATTGTATCAGCAAATGAATCGCGTCAACTCGTTGTAGTTGTTTCAGCGCTTGGAGGAATTACCAATCAGCTCATTGAAGCTGCCAATCAAGCCGAGGTAGGCAAAGAAACCTACAAAGCTCTTCTTGCGGAAATTGAAATACGTCATTTAGATATCGTTAAAGCTTTAATTACGGTTAGTCGTCAGAGTTCAGTTGTTGCGAAGGTAAAAATGCAGCTCAATGAATTAGAAGATTTATTGCGTGGATTAAGTTTAGTTGGCGAAGTAACCAATCGAACCCTAGACGTTGTACAAAGTTTTGGTGAACGCTTATCGAGTTATATCATTTTTGAAGCATTTAAAGAACGTGGTATTGAAGTAACTCATTTAGATGCTCGTCAGGTAATTAAAACAGATTCCAATTTCACGAAAGCCATCGTTGATTTTGAAACTACCGATTCTCTTATCACCCAATGGTTTAATACGCATCGTGGTATTCATGTTGTACCGGGATTTATTGCAAGCTCGGCTGATGGTAAAACCACCACTTTAGGTCGTGGAGGTTCTGATTATACCGCTGCCATATTTGCCGCTGCTTTAAATGCGGAAGTACTTGAAATTTGGACGGATGTAGATGGCATGATGACCGCAGATCCGCGAAAAGTAACCAAAGCCTTGCCCGTTTTAGAAGTTTCCTACAGTGAGGCTATGGAGCTTTCACACTTTGGGGCTAAAGTGATTTATCCGCCTACCATTTTACCGGCGATGAATAAAAAAATTCCAATTCTCATTAAAAATACGTTCAATCCGGAAGCACACGGAACACTCATTTCTGATGCTGTAGAAGATCATTCGAGTTTAATTCGAGGGATTTCATCCATAGATGATATTTGCTTACTAACGGTTCAAGGTTCGGGATTAATTGGTGTTTCAGGTATTGCGATGCGCATTTTCCGTGCATTAGCTCAAGAACATGTGAATGTGATTTTAATTACTCAAGGTTCATCTGAACATGCGGTAACATTTGCGGTTCTACCGAAAGAAGCCGAAAAAGCACGTTTAGCATTAGAAAAAGAGTTTGCATTAGAGCGAAAACTCAGCATGGTTGACCCAATCCAAGTTGACCGAGAGTTAAGTGTAATTGCTGTAGTGGGTGAAAATATGAAAAATACGCCCGGTATCTCAGCCCGATTATTTGAAGCCTTGGCAAGAAATGGTATTTCTGTGATTTGTACCGCCCAAGGTGCATCCGAGCTGAATATTTCAGTAGTCGTGAACAAATTCAACGAGCGCAAAGCCTTGAACGCTATTCATGAATCATTTTTCCTGTCCAATAAAAAACGCTTAAATCTCTTTTTAGCCGGAACCGGTACAATTGGAAAAACACTAATCTCACAAATTCATGAACAGCTCGATTTCCTGAGTAATCAAGCCAATATAGATGTTCGTTTAGTGGGAATTTCCAATAGTAAACGCATGTATTTCAATGAAGAGGGGATTTCAATTACAGATTGGAAAGATGAATTGGATTTACACAGTACCCGAGCCAATATTCGAGAGTTTATTCTGAAAATGAAAGAACTGAACATGCGTAACAGTATTTTTGTGGATAACACCGCAAGTGCTGATGTATCAAACTGTTATGCCGATGTGTTAGATGCGAATATTAACTTGGTTACAGCTAATAAAATTGCCAACTCCGGTTCACTGAAACAGTATAAAAAACTGCAAGAATTAGCTTTTCGTAGAAATGTGTATTTCTTGTATGAAACCAATGTTGGCGCAGGCTTGCCAATCATTTCAACACTAAAAGATTTGATTCACAGCGGCGATAAAATTATCAAAATTGAAGCAATTCTTTCCGGTACATTGAATTATTTATTTAGCTCGATGTCACCTGAAAAATCATTTTCATCAACAGTTAAAGAAGCCAAAGAATTAGGTTATACAGAACCTGACCCACGTTTGGATCTAAACGGAAAAGATGTAGGGCGTAAAGTGTTGATTCTGAGTCGTGAAATAGGTTTACAACTCGAACCTGAAGATGTTCAGGTAGAAAATCTGATGACTTCAGAAACGGAAAATGCTTCTAGCATGGATGAATTCTGGGCAAAATTACCACAAGAAGATGCCCGTTATGCAGAAAAAATTGCTAAAGCTACTGCTGAAGGTAAACGGCTTCGTTATGTTGCTACTATCGAAGATGGCAAAGTAACAACCGGAGTTAAAGAGTTTGATAGTTCACATCCGTTTTATGGACTTTCTGGTAGTGATAACATGATCAAATTTACCACTATGCGCTATCGTAAAAATCCATTGATGGTAAAAGGCCCTGGTGCCGGTGCCGAAGTAACCGCTGCAGGTGTTTTCGCTGATATCATCCGAATTATCAACACCCCTTAATATGAATGAGGTTTTAGTTCATTCTCCGGCTACAGTTGCTAATGTGGCAGCCGGCTTTGATATCATGGGTTTCGCTCTATCGAATCCCTATGATGAAGTTGTAGTTCGTAAAACAAAGGAATTAGGCGTTCGGATTACAAACGAAACCGGAAATTTTCCGGATATGCCACTTGAACCACAAAAAAATACTGCAGGAATAGCTTTACTCACCTATTTGGCTCACGTTAAACCCGATTGTGGTTTTGAACTGATTTTTAAGCGTAAAATAAAACCCGGTTCCGGAATTGGGTCGAGTGCAGCAAGTGCCGTTGCTGGTGTATTTGGTGCTAATGTTTTATTAGGTAACCCATTAAAACGTGATGATTTGTTACGCTTTGTAATGGAAGGTGAAAAAGTGGCTTCCGGAGTTGCCCACGCAGATAACGTGGGTCCTGCGTTATTAGGTGGTTTTATTTTGGTGCGAAGTTATCATCCACTTGATGTAGTAAAAATTGATACGCCTGAAAATTTGGCTGCTGCTGTTATTCATCCACAAATTGAAGTTCGAACCGAAGATGCACGAGCTATTTTGCGAAAAGAAGTGTTGCTAAAGGATGCCATTCAACAGTGGGGAAATACAGCCGGACTCATTGCAGGTCTAATGAAAGCAGATATGGGATTAATTGGCCGTTCATTAGATGATGTTATTATTGAACCAATTCGCTCCATTCTCATACCCGGATTTAAAGAAGTAAAAGATGCAGCGCTTCAAGCTGGGGCTTTAGGTTGCAGTATTTCCGGTTCCGGACCAAGTATTTTCACATTAAATGATTCTATAGCTACCGCTGAAAAAGTGGCGAAAGTTATGAAACGTACATTTGAAGCCATTGGAATTCCTGCACATGATTATGTTTCAAAAATCAATCGTGAAGGTGTTCGTATTGCTTCAACAAAAGAATAGTTCGCATTCCAAAAACATCAACTTATGAAATTTTACAGCACCAGAAATCGCGAAAACAAAGCTGATTTGAAGCTCGCTATCACAAAAAGCTTAAGCTCTGATGGTGGTTTGTATTTACCTGAATACCTACCCAAATTGCCGGATGATTTTTTTAAGCGACTTCCTCATTTAAGTTTGGCAGAAATTGGACTTGAAGTAAGTAAACTTATTTTGGACGAGATTCCGGAAGCGGATTTAAAGCGTATTTGTGATGAAGCTCTTTCCTTTGAAACTCCTTTGGTCAAAATTGCTGAAAATGAATACAGTTTAGAACTATTTCACGGACCAACATTGGCCTTTAAAGATGTTGGCGCTCGTTTTATGGCTCGTTTACTTAGTTATTTGTTGGATGATAAAGAACAGGAAGTTCATGTTTTAGTGGCTACATCAGGTGATACAGGAAGCGCGGTTGCAAGTGGATTTCATAACGTTCCGGGAATTCGAGTTACCATTTTGTATCCTAGTGGTGGTGTGAGTCCGTTTCAGGAAAAACAATTAACAACGCTGGGTGGAAACATCATTGCCTTAGAGGTTGATGGTGTATTTGATGATTGTCAACGTTTGGTTAAACAAGCTTTTGCTGATGAAGATTTAAAACGTGAAAGGCGTCTCACCTCAGCAAATTCCATCAATTTTGGACGTTTATTACCCCAAAGTTTTTATTACCACTACGCTGTAGGACAGCTTTTACAAAACGATAAACCTATTGTTATTTCTGTGCCAAGTGGTAATTATGGAAACCTAACAGCGGGTGTAATTGCCTGGAAAATGGGTTTGCCCATTCATCAGTTTGTGGCTGCATCCAATGCTAACAATGTAGTTCCTAGATATCTCAAAACGGGCATTTATGAACCCAAAGATTCTATTGCAACCATTTCAAACGCTATGGACGTGGGTAATCCAAACAATGTAGAACGATTGCAAGATTTATTTGATCACGATTTAGATGCTCTTCGAAGTTTGATTAAAGGATATTGGTTTGATGATGAGCAAACTATGCAAACGATGCAGGAGGTTTGGAAATCACACAAATATATGCTTGATCCTCATGGAGCTGTAGCTTATTCCGGACTTAAAAATTACAAGACCGAACTATCAGATACTATTCAGGGCGTCTTTTTGGAGTGCGCCCATCCCGCCAAATTTGATGAATCCGTACAAAAAGCAACGGGAATCAATCCTGAAATTCCTGAACATCAAAAAAGTGTGCTCAATAAACCCAAACGCGCAATGATGATGAGTAAACACTTTGATGAATTTAAAGATTGGCTATTGCATGATGAAGGTTGTAGCTGTTAAATCAAATTAACAGGCAAAAAAAAAAAATCCCGGTCAAAGCCGGGATTTTTTAATGTAATCAAGTTGAAATTAACCCATATCAGGTTTTGCAGCCCAAGCTGTACAATAACCGTTAGCAGTTACAGGGCCAGCAAATAAAGTACATCCACCGCATCCGCCATCAGCAGGAGCTTTGTAAAGTGCACAATTTGAACATACTTTATTGGCATCAGCTGTTTTCTCGACATATTTAAACGTTGTACGTTTTTGTAATTCAGCTGCCGGAAGACTGGATGTATCTGTACAAGGATCTTTTGCTGCCATTTTTTTGGCTTCAGCAGGTTTTTCACTACCGCCACCACCACAAGCTGCTAAAACAGCGGTTCCAACACCTGCTACGCTCAAAAGACCTGCTTTTTTGAGGAAATCTTTTCTTGAAATACTCATAATTCTATGGGTTTAAATTGTTTTGGGTTTTATCGTCGTAATTTGCAGCGTAAACCATAAAGACTCAATCTAAATTCCGGATATAAGTCAATTTAGACTGATTATAAAGAAACGAATGAGTGACCTATTTAAAGTTCAATTAAAAAAAAATGTGCGTTTGTATTTGAACCCCAAACCAATTATTAGGTGATTCAACTGATGAGAATATCAGCAGACTGAGAAATTCCGTTCTCAAGTAAACGTAATGATTAGGTTAAAAAACAGTGTGAATTACATGAAATCAAGCTGGAATTTGTTTGTCTTAGAACACAATGAAAGGATTACTAAGCAAATCGATCTGCTAATCTATGTATTAAATAGCCACTTTCCTGTAAAGCTTGTTCAGCAAAGTCACCAAAAAACGTAGAGATTGCATTAAATTCATTTACGAAACCTTCTTTATCACCGGTTTCAACCAATTGAGTGAGTAAAAAGTGATGATCAAAAAAGTGCTTCAGTAATTTACGACGTTCATTATCTGAAAAAACAATATCGGCATATAATCGGGCATCCTGAGCAAAAATACGTCCGGTCATCATTAATTCCGCGCGATAAATGGGACTCGAAAAGTCGAGGATATCTTCCGGTTTTAGGTCATAAGCACGCATAAAAGAACCATGAAGCAAAGCCACAAAATGTCGCAAACCCTGAATCATATGCATAGCGTGGTCGTGTTTGGAAGCATCAACAATTTTAATGCGCATCCCCCACAATTCAAATTGTTTGATAAGCCACTCATAAGCTGCTTCATTTCTTCCATGTGAAACCAACATGAGCTGTTTGGAAAGGTTGTGCACATCGGGGCCGTGCATTGGGTGCAAGCTTACTACCGGACCTTTGTGAACATGCATCATATGCTCAAGCAATCCATTTTTGGTTGAGGTAAAATCGCACAAAATGGCAGAATCAGGCAAGTAGGGAGCTATTTTTGTGATAATTTCATGCGTTAAAAAAATGGGAACAGATATAATGGCAACATCAATATTTTGGCATAATTCGGAAACGCGTTCCCAATCGTTTTTATCTAATGTTTTTACCAAATGACCGGTTGACAATGCAATTCGTTTATATAAACGTCCCATTTCACCATCCCCACCAACAATAAGAATCGTTTTGGGTTCATGAGTAGATGAAGGAAATTCACTTGTAGATTGGCTTGCTCTTGAAGCACTCATTATCATTCTGAGAAAATCTTCAGCCCAACCGGCATCTAATCCTCGTTCTACTGCTTGTTTTCTAAACGATTCAATTTTTTCATTTTCGCGCTGTGGGATAAATATAGGAAGCTTATTCTTGATTTTAGTCTCGATTACATTTCTTACTACCTGATTACGTTCGCGTAATAAATCCAGAATTTTTGAATCAATTTCATCAATTAATGTGCGCGAATCGTGTAAAGCCTGTTGATTATTCATGATTGTATCTGTACATGGTTGAGGGGGAGAAAATAGTCAGAAAATAGCTTAATCAGTTTATGATGTCTTCTAATGTGTCAAATAAATAGAATTTCTACTCATATTTTCTACTTGATTTCTGGGTAAATTGTCATCATGTCATCATTCAAATTACATTCTCCATATCCACCAGCGGGAGACCAACCGCGAGCTATAAAAGAATTGGTTGAGGGATTAAACCGCGGTGATACCTTTCAAACCTTATTAGGAATTACAGGTTCAGGTAAAACACGTACTATTGCATCCGTAGTTGAACAGGTTCAGCGGCCAACGTTGGTAATGTCGCACAATAAAACCCTTGCTGCCCAACTATTTAGAGAATTAAGTGATTTTTTTCCAGATAATTGTGTCGAGTTTTTTATTTCGTATTACGATTATTATCAACCTGAGGCTTATATCGTTTCTCAGGATAAATACATCGAAAAAGACTTAAGTATTAATGATGAAATACAACGCTTACGTTTACGTGCAACGAGTTCATTACTTTCCGACCGCCGTGATGTCATCATTGTTTCCTCTGTAAGTTGTATTTACGGTATTGGTTCACCGGAAGAATATCGTCAAATGGTAATTCCTTTAGCGGTAGGAATGGAGATACCCAGAAACAAACTCTTGTATGATTTGGTGGATTTGCACTACAATCGAAACGATGTAGAATTTAAGCGTTCAACATTTAGGGTTCGTGGTGATGTGGTGGATATACATCCGGCTTACGAAGATATCGGTGTTCGTTTGTATATGTGGGGTGACGAAATCGAAAAAATGGCATTTATTGACCCGGTTAGCATGGAAGAACTCTCACAAATTCAAGAATTTACTGTTTTTCCTGCATCTCATTATGTAACTACAAAGTCACGACTGGAAGAGTCGATTCGTGGTATTCGGGAAGAAATGGATTGGCGCGTTAAGGTATTGGAATCAGAAGAAAAATTTCTGGAAGCCAAGCGTTTAGAAGAACGCACAACTTTTGATTTAGAAATGATACAGGAAATCGGTTATTGTGCCGGAATTGAAAACTATTCCCGTTATTTGGCGAATAGAAAACCTGGAGAACGCCCGTATTGTTTGTTGGATTATGTTCCGGAAGATTTTTTAATGGTGATTGATGAAAGTCACCAAACGGTACCACAAATTAATG
>CAZIQX010000035.1:0-5485 GCA_964541325.1 uncultured Chitinophagales bacterium
AGAACAAGGTTATACCATTGACGTGCGTGAATCGAGTTCAATTATGTTTCCTGTGCGTTACACAACTACAGGGTCTGTAATATCATCAGCTAATGAACTGATCGAATTAAGCTGGACAGGTTTGCATAATGAAGTATTTGCAAGTGGTCTTAAAAAGGCTGCAGAAGCTCAAACCACTCAAGAACTGTATGATGCTTTTCAAAATGCATCGTTACCCTTAATGCAAGTAACCGCCTTTGATGAACAAGGATTGGCGGCTTTTGTAAGTGGAAAAATTCCTAAACGAACTTATTTTTTAGGTTTGCAAACTGGTAGGGAGCGAGAGAAAAGTAAATTTAGACTCGAAAATGCACCGTACTTCAAACAACCTTCGTCCGATAAACTCATTTATGCGAATCAATTTCCTGTACTTAACGAGGACGAATCGTTTCCCTATTTTAACAGGAATGGATTTTGGCGCAGCCAGAGAGTAAACGAACGACTATACAATTTAAAAAAGCCCTATAGCATAACTCAGGTAGAGCAAGTTTTAAATGACATTTTGATGTATGAAAAAGAATTAAAACCTACACTAACAGATGTGTTTAAAGGTAAAATTAATAGTCCGGTGAACTCCTTAGGTAATCAGTTGCGTAGTTGGGATTTTGAAGCCGATAAAGATGCTAGTTATCCGAAGTTCTTCAGTAATTTTGAGAAAATCGTACAAAATCTAACCTATGATGAGTTTCCTCGGACTTATTATCCTGATTTTGAATTTTTAATTGAATTAATAATATCAAATCCTCAACATCCCATTTTTGATCAAAAAAACACACTCGAAAAAGAAAATGGAATTGATATTTTTAATCGTGCCATGAATGATGCCTACGACTTAAGTGTGCTGGAAAGTGGTGCTCCGGAAAATTGGACTTGGGCCGTTACCAATCGGGCGCAAGTACGACACATAAGTAATAATGCCATATTAAATCAATTAAATGAGTTTTTTGTGATTCGAGAAGGAACTTCGAATACCGTTTTACAAAGTATTGATGGCACTTTTGCTCAAGCGCCAGTATTGAGGTTTACCGCAGTTTTTGAAAATGATCTAATCACAACACGTTCTGTAATGTTCAGTGGAAATTCGGCAAATAGATACAGTCCATTTTATGAAAATCAACTTTCTACGTGGGTTGGTTATGATTTACGAAATAATGCAAAGGCTTCAGAGTTCGACTCGCTGAAAAAGAACGGTTACTTAATCTTGAATAAACAATGATTACTTGGCTTAAGCATAGTGCCATTTTTATAATGGTTTTGTTATTGCACAACTTGTTTGACTGGTTAGTTCCCTTGTCGGCCTGTTTTTTGTTTGCCGGACTAATTTTGGATGAATACATCGTCTTAACGGTTACACTATCCGGTTTTTTAGTAAATGGTATTCCTACAGTTTATGCTTATTTCATGTACAGCGAATCTGCTGCGAAAGTAACCGAAGATCTCTCCATCATTTTAGGCAATATCGATGCTACCGCCATTTTGTTGGTTTCATTAGCTATTCCTGCGATTATGTATGCTATTGCGGGAGTTTTTGCCTGGCAAGTAGCCGAAATCCGTCGCAAACTGAGGGCTTAAATTTTGTATATTCCCGCCCTAATTTTTAAACCCGTTTTTTGCTATGGCTGATATTAAGATTTATACAGCAGATCATATTTCCGACTTATTCCGACGCCTCGATGCGTTAAGGAGGTATCTTTGACTACGATGCCCGAAAAATCAAAATCATTGAATTAGAAGAACTTACACACACCCCTGATTTTTGGGATAATCCAAAACGTGCGCAGTCTGTGATGAAAGAATTAGACGGGCATAAAAGCTGGATTGCCGGTTGGGATGCATTAAATAATCATAGAAGCAGTATTGAATTGTACCGTGAATTTGCACGTGAAGGCGAAAAAGTTGAAGACGAAATTCAAACGCATGCTCGTCAGTTGCATCAAGAATTGGAAGATCTTGAATTAAAAAACATGCTTCGTGATGATGATGATAAACGGGATGCCATTCTCACGATTAATTCTGGTGCAGGTGGAACTGAGAGTCAGGACTGGGCTCAAATGATTTTCAGAATGTACACTCGTTGGGCTACCAAAATGGGATTTGCTGTTTCAACCGTAGAATATCAGGATGGCGATGTTGCCGGGATTAAAAGTGCAACGATTGAAGTTAAAGGTGAATACGCATTTGGATATTTAAAAGCAGAATCCGGAGTACATCGTTTAGTTCGCGTTTCACCATTCGATTCAAATGCCCGCAGACATACTTCGTTTTGCTCTGTTTTCGTCTATCCGTTGATTGATGATGAAATTGATATCAACTTAAATCCCGATGATATTGAATTGCAACGTTTTCATGCTGGTGGAAAAGGCGGACAGAACGTGAACAAAGTAGAAACGGGTGTTCGTTTAATTTGGACAGGTAAACTTTCGGATGGATCATCAGAAAAAGTAATGGTAGAGTGTCAACAAGAGCGTTCTCAGCTTCAAAACCGTGAAAAGGCGATGGCCTTACTCAAATCTCGTGTTTATGAACTGGAAAAACGTATTCAGGAAGCCGCTAAAGAAAAAGTAGAAAGCACGAAAAAAGCGAACGAATGGGGCTCTCAGATTCGTTCCTATGTGTTCGACGACCGCCGTGTAAAAGACATTAGAACCGGTTACGAAACCTCTAATGTTGATGCTGTAATGGATGGCGAAATTGACGAATTTATTAAAGCTTATCTCATGATGCAGTAATTCTATGAAGCATACGTTCGATTTTCTGGTTTTAGGAAGTGGCGCAGCCGGACTTTCTTTTGCACTTCAAGTTTCTGAATTTGGTTCTGTGGCCATCATCACAAAAAAACAAAAAGCCGAATCGAACACAAATTATGCTCAAGGTGGAATTGCTGCCGTTATTGATCAATATGATTCGTTTGATAAACATATTGCCGATACGCTCGATGCCGGTGCCGGCTTATGTAAACTCGAATCCGTTGAACTTATCGTAAAAGAGGGACCTGTTGCGGTTCGAAAATTATTGGAATTTGGTGCACGTTTTACCAAAGATGATGGTGATTTGCATTTAGGAAAAGAAGGTGGACATTCACATAATCGGATTGTTCACGCCGCAGATATGACCGGAAAAGAAATTGAACGTGTGTTACTGAAGGAAATCGGAAGACGTTCGAATATTCAAGTTTTTGAGCATCATTATGCTTTGGAGCTCATCACTCAGCATCATCTTGGCAAGCGAGTAACTCGATATGATAACGATACGCAATGCTTTGGTGCGTATGTACTTGATACCAAAACCGGTGAAGTAGAGACCTTTCTTTCCAAAGTTACCTTATTAGCAACTGGAGGTGCTGGACAGGTTTATCGTCATACAACGAATCCTGAAATTGCAACCGGTGATGGTATTGCAATGGCTTATCGTGCAAAAGCGAGGGTGGCTAATATGGAATTTGTTCAGTTTCACCCAACAAGTTTATATTTACCGGAAGCCAATTCGTTTTTAATCAGTGAAGCCGTTCGTGGGCATGGAGGAATCTTGCGTAATCGGAAAGGTGAAGCCTTCATGAAAAAATATGATGAACGTAAAGACTTAGCTCCACGTGATATTGTAGCCCGTGCTATTGATGGTCAAATAAAAAAGTCAGGGGATGATTATGTTTATCTGGATGTAACCCATCTTCCTGCAGAAGGCATCACCGAACATTTTCCGAATATTTATAAAACCTGTTTGAAATACGGAATTGATATCACCAAAGACATGATTCCTGTTGTGCCTGCTGCGCACTATTTCTGTGGTGGTGTAATGACTGACCTTGAGGGACGAACAAGTATTCATGCCCTTTATGCCTGCGGAGAAGTTGCCTGCACGGGTGTTCACGGTGCTAATCGACTGGCATCCAATAGTTTATTAGAGGCGATCGTGTTTGCTAATAAAGCGGCTGATTCATCTATAAAAATAGTTTCTTCGATTAATCATAATACGGAAATTCCGGATTGGGATGATTCAGGTACAACTGATACGAAGGAATGGATTGAGGTGTCTCACAATAAACGAGAGTTGCAGCAAGTAATGTCGGATTATGTAGGTATTGTTCGAAGTAATCTTCGACTTGAACGTGCATTCAGGCGTACCCATTTATTATACGAGGAAGTTGAATCATATTACCAACGCAATAAAGTAAGTGTGCCCTTGTGTCAGCTTCGAAATATGATTTCAGTAGCTTATATGATTATTCGATCAGCCCAACTGCGGAAAGAAAGTCGCGGCTTGCATTATAATGTGGATTATCCCAAATTAAGTCGTGCGGAATTACACGATACGGTTATTTAGTTTTTTCTGTTTGATGTGTTGTCCTGTGTGGTTGATTGCACAGGACACGCCAACCGTATATATCCCGGAATCAGTAATTCCCCAAAAAACTGCAAATCCGGAAGATTTTGATCGATTTAAACAATGGCTTTTTGCTGATTATCAATTATTTACTCCCCAAAAATCAACACCTGATAATCCGATAGTTACCGAAGAATTGCGCCAAACCTATCAACTCGATGTAACCGAAACCCTCGGAATGCCATACGATTCTGTTTGGTATGCAGAAGCCTTAAATCTTCCCAAAGCACATGAGGTTGCAGTTCAGGATTCAACTGTTTTAGTGGCCATTATTGATACTGGTATTTTTTTTGATCATCAGAGCTTACAAAGGTCACACATAGAGTTCCTAAATAATGAACAACGTTTCTGGTTGGATGAGTATGCGCCTTTTGGGTACGATTTTGTGTACAATCGAGGAATTACG
Organism: uncultured Chitinophagales bacterium; assembly: GCA_964541325.1. Classification (GTDB taxonomy): domain Bacteria; phylum Bacteroidota; class Rhodothermia; order Balneolales; family M1805; genus M1805. The sequence continues at coordinate 4,826 of CAZIQX010000035.1, forward strand.
CAGCTATCATCCGATTGGAATGGACACGGAACAGCAATGGCTTCCCTGATTGCCGGTCGAAATACTCCTTTAGTACAAATGATGGGGATTTCACCGCAAACAAAATTATTGGCCGTTAGGGCTTTTGATCCGCTAGGATTTGCATCCAGTTTAGAAATTGCCCGTGCCATTGTCTATGCGGTTGAAATGGGTTCGGATGTTATCAATATGAGTTTTGGGGACTCCTTTAAAAGCATCCTAGTTGAAACAGCTGTTCGATATGCTGCGTCAAAACAGGTTCTGATGGTGGCAAGTGCCGGAAATGTTGGTGGCGCTAGACCTCGATATCCTGCGGCATTTGAAGAGGTAATTGCGGTAAGTTGGTTAACTCGTGATTTTCGCATTGCACCAACGGGAAATTATGGAGCACATATTTCCTTTGCAGCTCCGGGTTCATCGGTTAAACATGCAGCGTTTTTAAGTGATGGAAACCCGTTTGCCTATCGTTCAAGTTCAGGCTCATCGGCTTCAGCGGCCATTGTAAGTGGAATCTTAGCTTGGTATAAGTCTATGTATCCCGATTGGAGCAATTCCGAATTACTATCCTATGTAAAAACAACGGTTTTTGATACGGAGCAAGAAGGACAAGATATTTTTACCGGTGCAGGAATGCCACGGATA
>CAZIQX010000035.1:5495-6753 GCA_964541325.1 uncultured Chitinophagales bacterium
ATTCCGGAAATGGATACTCCAAATGCTTACCATGTACGTTTAGAAATTGAGGAATTGAAAACCGATTCGTTGATTTTACACGTAGATGTTCTAGGTTCATCCATTAAACAATGGCGTTTAGAAGTAAGTCGTGGTTTTGAAGTGGATGATGCTGTTGAAGAATTATTTCCACCCTCCAATTCCATGATTCAATCACGAATCTCGGTTCCATTTCCAACAGAAACTTATTCGGCTTCGGGTTTTACCCTTAGTGTTTGGGCCGATTTATGGGATGGAAGTTCACAACGAAAAAGTGTGTATCAAGCGCCCGGAAGTTCAACGTTGGAGCACGAACTCCTGATAACAAATTGGTCTGTAAATGGTGACCAAGTTAACGGTTTCAACTTGTGGCGGACGAATGAATATGGAAGTGTAACTCAACTATTATTCAATGAAGATAATGAAGAGATTTACCGTTCATCTTCTAGGAGAGAGGGGATTTTTCACGTTTTTCAAAGCCCTGCCTCACGACTTGCACAAGCAAAAAACTTGGTTTTAAACCAAGTTGCATGGGGAAATCAACAACAAACCAGCATAGAGCTTTCAGAATTATCTGATCCACCAAGAGTAGAAAAAGAGTATTCGGTAACGCGCGAGAAGTTAAACTACGAAGCTTTTGAAGTGTTTTCACTTTCGGTTGGTCAATCACAGACTGATTCACTTTGGTACTTTTTTCAGGAACGTGAATCGAATTCACAATTTAAGATGCATATTTCAAGACATGCCGATTTACAAGTTGCAAATAAAATCGCAAGCTTAGATGTACGCTTTATTCCAACATCTATCTATGTTAACGAATCTACAAACCAAGTTTCGCTTTTGGGTGGATATGGTGGGGGACGCGCATATTTATTTGATGTAACAAACCTTTTTGAACCAATACCTACAGATTTTTTAGCTGACTTTGTAAATCTGGGACTAATTGCCGATACTGATAATGATCAACAAGCGGAAATTTGGGCACACAACCGGGAAAAATGGGCTGTATTTGAATGGAACGGCGCCAATTTTCAAAAGAAAGCTGAGTTTGATAATCCAACTCAAAAAACTGATGAACTTTTCTCCAATGATTTTCAGATTCCTTCCATAGCACTTGTTTCGGGTTCAGGATTGTTTAAAAACCTGGTTTTTGGTGATTATGATGGAGATTTATTTCTAATAAAAACAAGCAATAATGATGCTTGGAGTCTTAATGTGATTCAAGAAGGTTCTTTTTATG
>CAZIQX010000035.1:6763-19223 GCA_964541325.1 uncultured Chitinophagales bacterium
AACTTAGTTATAGCTTGGTTTTTACAGGGGTAGATTTTTCGGAATTAGACGTTTTACCAGTTAAGGATTCAAACCTGTTCTTTGTTGCTTCACCATTTACGTATTCCATTAAATATTCTGAAGCAGAAATTTTGGTAAAACCATTGATAGAGGAGAGATTGTTAATTTCTCCATTTAGACTCAGAAATGATATTGGATTTTATTCAGTAAAAGACACCTCATGGATACACTTGAATACAATTGAAAATCCTTCAAAAAAACCTGAATTACATCAGATTACGCGATACAAACTACTTTCTCCTTCATTAGAATACATCACCATACAGGCTAAGAATATTGATTCAGTTTCGATAACAACCAATTCCGGAACTACACATGGAGCACAAGTAACTTCTGAATTTACAACGCTCGTTTTTCCTGCGTTTGATAGTGAGCAACAAAGATGGTACTCGTTTCAAGTTTTTGGAAATGATGGTACCGAGTTTTCAAAAGATACAACACTTACTTATGGAACATATTTAACGGCAGAAGTAAAAGTCTTGAACAAGGATATGATAACTATCTTTTTTGAGAGCGAACCGAATTGGAATTCGTTAATTCAAGAAAACTTAAGTCTATTAGGGATTCAATTTTATTATAGAACCGGAGTTTGGAGTATCGTTGCGCAAACGAATCGTTCACACGAATTTGTCTTAAATGACACATCATTATTTTTGCCTATTTATTCTAAAACAGGATATCCTTATCTGTTCTACAAATCAACAGACCTCAACAATAGTTCACAATCGGCATACATATCAAAAGCTGAAATACTGAATGAAAATCAGATAGAAGTTGAAATTAAGGGGTTTTCTGAGGATTATAATTTTATAGATTTTTCATTTGATCAACCTATTCAATTGGATCAATTGATTTGGATATCGCAGTCAGAAGAACTCTCTGTTGCAGAATTGCGTGTTTCCGGTATAAACCTACTGAATTGGGGAAATCCAATTACCCTTAAATTGGATTGGGTGGGTTCAGGTTCTCCTTGGAATCCCAATGGTAAAGAAATTAGTATATCGCCATTACCACAATCAAAAGATGATTTTACGTTACAAGATGCGATTAGTTTTCCAAATCCGTGGGTAATTAAAAAACAGGAAACGGTTAGGTTTTCACGTCTTCCGGAACGATCAAGAATTTTGATTGTAAACGCCGCAGGAACGCCGATTGTTGAACTTGAAACTCAGGGTTTGCTCAGACATTTCGATTGGGACGGTAAAGATAAACAAGGAAATAAGGTTGGTTCCGGTGTTTATTTTTATCAAATTATACAAGACGGAAAACGTAGTAAACTCAAAAAAATGGCTATAATTCGATGATTGTTGTTGGACTCACAGGTGGAATTGGAAGTGGTAAATCGACTGTTGGTCAGATTTGGGAAAAGCTTGGGGCAAAAGTAGTTCGAGCCGATGATCTAGCCAAGGAACTCATGACCACTGATTCTCAGCTTATCAACAAAATTAAACAGGTGTTGGGTGAGGAATCTTATACCGTAGATGGGAAATTAAATAAGTCATATTTGGCAAAAGAAGCGTTTGAAAAGGGAAGAGTTAACGAGCTCAATGCATTAGTTCATCCTGCTGTTTATACATGGTTTGAGCAGCAAAAAGAAATTGAATCACAAAAAGGAACAGAACTTTTAGTACGAGAAGCGGCACTATTATTAGACAAGGGGCGTCCAGATGGATTTGATAAAATTGTTCTGGTAAAGGCATCAATTGACAAACGAATACAGCGTGTTATGCAAAGAGACTCAATTAGCCAAGATGAAGTTTATTCACGCATTCAAAAACAAATCAGCACGGAGCAAATGATATCACTCGCAGATATCATTATTGAAAATGATGGTGATTTGAGTATGTTAGAGCAAAAAGCAACCCATGTATTCAATCAATTACGCGAATGGGCCCACAAATAGAACTTATTGGCGGACATACGCTTCGATTGTTTTCTCGAGACGATGTACCAGCCTTATTTCAAGCCATATCAAAGAATAAAGCACATCTTTCAGAATGGCGTGCTTGGTATGAAAAATTGGACTCAAAACGTGCTGTTCAGGCTTTTGTGGACGAAAATGAGCGGCAGTATTCAATTTTATTTGATCAAGGCTCGCAGTTAATAACTCATCCCGGTTTTCAAATGGGTATTTTTGATGCAAATAATCAGGTTTTGGGAATGGTGGGATATCAAGCGTTTAATTTGCGAAATAAAGTAAGTGCATTAGGTTATTGGTTAGATGTTGATGCACAGGGAAGAGGCATCATTACTCAAGCTGCCAAAAAACTGATTGAATATGGATGGGATGTGATTGGCATTCATCGATTTGAAATTCAGGCTTGGATAGGAAATAAACGTAGCGCTGCTGTTGCCGAACGTCTCGGATTTGTTCACGAGGCTGTTCTGAAAGAAATTGAGTACCGTGATGGCAACTATGTAGATCACGATTTATTTCGTCTGGTACCAAGTGATGTAAATGTGCTCAAACAAACATGATTTAAATGGACTTCCTGATTTGTTACGTTATTAATTGAACAATCTCGTTTATAATGATTTTGGTTTACGGTTAAGGAAAAATCAATGGTATGTAACAAACTTTTTTTTCAATTTTTAAGGTTGATTATGTTTAACTAACACCTAGAATAAACAAGTGTAGTTCTGTTAATGGAAGCATTAGGCTTATTTACAGGATCATTACAAACTTAGTTAGTTTTATATAACCTTTTTTTACACATGTGCTTGATTTACCTCAGTCCTAAATGTACTTTACCTTCGAACATCAATTTAGGCAATGAATATGCATAGAGAATTTAAAAAATGGTGGAGCCCGAGCTTAGGTCGTGAAATGGAGCTGCTCTTTTTTGGACATGGTGGAACACCGGTTCTTGTATTCCCATCAAGTATGGGACGTTTTTACGAATGGGAAGATTTTAAAATGATTGAAGCCCTCCGTTATCAGCTGGAAAGCGGGCACAATCGACTAATTTGTGTGGATTCAGTGGATTCCGAAAGTTTTTATAATAAAAATGTAGATCCCTATGTACGCATTATGCGTCATCGTCAGTATGAAGCCTACATTATACACGAGGTGATACCATTTATTTATTCCTTAAGCAATAATCGCTACTTGGTAACTACCGGTTGTAGTTTTGGTGCTTATCATGCAATGAATATGGGGCTTAAAAATCCATTTCAGTTTCGTAAAATCATCGCAATGGGGGGCATGTATGATATCCGAAATTTCTTGCACGGTTTCTATGATGATAATGTGTACTTTAATAATCCGGTTGATTATGTTCGAAATATCCATGATGAACAACAGCTGAATGCAATTCGCGCTATGGATATCCGTCTCGTAACCGGTGTACATGATATTTGTTGGGATGCCAACGAAAAATTTTCACAACTTTTACACGCAAAACATATTCCTCATCAATTAGATTTATGGGGAAATGGTACCGGGCATGATTGGCCTTACTGGCGTGAGCAAATCAAAAAACACATCGTATAAATCAACCAAAAAAGGGTCACAGATGAAAAAAATTGGCATAATCCGGGGTATGGAGAACTCGTTTCCCGAAGCATTGATTTCTTATATCAATTCAGAATTTAAGGATAAAGACGTTCACGCTGAATTTGTTCAGCTGGATTCAGTTCGGATGGATATCACCAAAGAGTATGAAGTGATTATTGACCGAATTTCTCATGAAGTTCCTTTTTATCGCTCGTTTTTAAAAGCGGCTGCTATGGCAGGAACTTATGTCATCAACAATCCTTTTTGGTGGAGTGCTGATGACAAATTCATCGATAATATTATTGCTGAACGAGTGGAAGTAGCTGTTCCAAGAAGTGTGATTTTACCGCATCGTGAACACCCAACCAATACCCAAAGCACCAGTTTTCGGAATTTAAAATATCCCATTAATTGGGATGCCATTTTTGATTACATCAAATTTCCAGCGTTTTTAAAACCTCATGATGGTGGCGGCTGGAGAGGTGTAACGCGCGTTACAGATCCGGAAAGCTTCTTTAAGGCTTACAATGAATCCGGTATGGATTGTATGATGCTTCAGGAAAACATTGAATTTGAAGAATACTACCGTTGTTATGGGATTGGTCAAAAAGAAGTGCATATTATGAAGTACAACCCGACGGCACCACATCATCTGCGTTATATGGATGTACCTGAAGAACCAATCGCTTCAAAAATGAAGGCTCGTATCAAAAAAGATGTTCTTGCATTATGCCGAGCACTGGGATACGATATGAATACCGTAGAATTTGCTGTAAGAGATGGAATTCCATATGCCATTGACTTTATGAATCCTGCACCTGATGCCGATTATCATTCTGTGGGACAAGAAAATTTTGAGTGGGTCATAAAGGCCTTAGGAAAATTTGCCGTTAGTAAAGCAACTCAAAAAAACAGACCCGTTCAATACAAACAAGGTGAGGTTTTCGGTCCATATGTATAATCAAGGTGCCTCAGAAGCAATTCGATATTACAACAGCTTAATTTCAGAAGATTTGACTAAGGCTGACCAAGACATGGAATGGTTGTATGCCAAACAGCATGAACACAAGGCAACGTTTGGAGGAAGACCACTTTCACACAGCTTGCGTCCCACTTTTTTAACAGAACAAGCTTACACACAAATTCAAGACGTAGTGTATTTGATTCGTCAGGCTGTTCTGGAAATTGCACGTCATTACATGAACACGCCTGAAGTACTGGGAGAGTTGGGAATGCAGGATTGGGAGGTTGAGTTAGCTGCTATACCAACCAATGTAATTCGCCTTTCTGCAACCGCTCGTTTTGATGCTTTTATCACTGGCGACACATTCAAATTTGTTGAGATTAATGCTGAAAGTCCGGCAGGAGTGGGCTACTGTGCCGAAATGGCAAAGATTTATGAAGAATCACGCATTTTTAAACAATTCGTAAAAAAATATCCGGTTCGCTTTGTTAATCCGCTTGAACACTTAATTCATGGTTTGCTAAGAACCTATCACGAAGAGTTCGAAGGTAAAGTCGAAAAACCAACGTTTGCCATTGTTGACTTTTTGAATGTGCCGACCTACAATGAATTTTTAATTGTGAAAGAATATCTTGAACGCTTAGGATATCCTTGCGAAATTGCCGACCCTCGAACCTTAGAGTGTAAAGATGGTTGGATTTATGCTAACGGCAAAAAAATTGATATTCTGTATCGCCGACTACTAACCAATGAGTTTTGGGAAATCAAAGATGATGCTCAAGCCCTGTTGGAAGGCTATAAACGTCAAAAAACGTGCTTTTTAAATTCATTTCGGTCAAAACTGGTACACAAAAAAGCCATTTTTAGTTTGCTAACTGATCCGAAGTACACACGAGTATTAAATAATTTGCAACTTCAAGCTATTCGTGAACATATTCCATGGACACGTCGTCTTGGTTTTAAACAGACCAATTACAAAGGGAAAATGGTCGATTTATTGGAATTAGCACGCGCCAACAAAGATCAATTTGTTATTAAACCTAACGATGAGTACGGTGGAAAAGGTGTTTTCTTGGGTATGGATGTTGACCAATCCACTTGGGAATCAGCTATTGAAACCGGAATCAAGGAAGGGTTTATTGTTCAGGAAATTGTGAATATTCACCGTGAAGGTTTCTTCAATAGGGTGGACGGCGTTTGGCAGAACGTTCCAACGGTGGTAGATTTAGACCCTTACATCAACGGGCCTATGGTTGGTGGTTGCTTAACCCGAACAAGTGCCTCAAATCTGGCGAATGTTACCGCCGGTGGTGGTTCCTTGCCTATGTTTATTTTGCGATACGCCTAAATCCGGCTAGTTTGTACACTTCGATGTGGATGTTCTCGATTGAGTGATATCGATGGCGTCCACATCCGTGACTTAAAACCACATCCCAACGTATGTCGCGGACGTCCACGTCCGTGACAATTTTTTCAACTTGCCAACTTATGTCGCGGACGTCCTCGTCCGTGACAATTTTTTCAACTTACCAACGTATGTCGCGGACGTCCTCGTCCGTGACAACTCGTCCACGTCCGTGACTTAAAACCGAATCTTATGTCGCGGACGTCCACGTCCGTGACAACTCGTCCTCGTCCGCAAAACGAAACCAAGTCCAACTTTGTAGTCCTATGTCGCGGACGTCCACGTCCGTGACACACCAACGTATATCTCCGTGACAATTCGTCCTCGTCCGCAAAACGAAACCAAGTCCAACTTTGTATCCATATTCCAAAAATTGAATTCTAAACGTAGATTTTTCAATTCAGAGTTGGCATTTCTTTGTATTCTTCAAAATGGAAATTATCCAACAAATTTTAGAAGCAAAACAACGTTGGTTGTTTCAGGAAAAAGAGGTCTTAGATCAACAAATTCGAGCAACTATTCAAGCAGGTTTTGAAAAGACAGATGTATTTCATGCACTTCGGTGGATTCATGATTCATTAACCGAAGAAAATCTAATTCTTTGGGTTGAACAACAACAAACATCACCAAAAATTTCAAAAAATGTATTGTTTTTTCATGCCGGTAATCTTCCATTAGTTGGTTTTCAGGATGTAATTGCTGTGCTTCTAAGTGGGCATAATTACTTTGGAAAATTATCACGTAAAGATCCTTTTTTGTTGAAAGGTTTCTTAGATGTTTTTAACTGTATCGCTCCTGAAAAGAACATAAAATATTCAACAGAAGTATCTGATTTTACTGGAATAAAGGCTGATGCACTTGTATTTTCAGGTTCCGAAACAGGTTCGCAGGAAGTTGTTCAACTGTGTTTAGAAAAAGAGTTGATTCGCCCTGACGCTAAACAACTTATGCGTACGGCTCACTTTTCAATGGCTTTAATGGTTGATCGCTCACCTGAAACCATGAAAAACCTGGTTGAGTCGGTTCTTCGTTATAAAGGTGAAGGTTGTCGTTCGGTAAAAATTATCGTTGCACCGTTTGATTTATATGACCATAGTTGTGAAGTCACCGATTATGTTGAATCATGGTGGATTCAAACCAAACGTAGCTCTGAGGCGCTTTCAGATGGTGGGAATTATTTTTATGCATTTTATCGGGCCGTTGAAAAACCCGTTATGAAATGGGAAAGCAAATTTGTGGTTCAGCATACACCGTCGCGATTAGAACCGGATGCCATTTATTGGATAAAAGGGGACGACCAAACCGTTTTAGAACTTAAAGCTAAGTATGGCAATCAGATTCAAACTGTGTATAGTTCTAAAAATCACATAAATCTAACGACAGAACCTTTGGAAAAAGCTCAATTTCCAGATTTGAATTGGAAACCTGATGGAGTGGATGTATTAGCTTGGCTAAATGAAGTGTGATAGCTTAGTTTTTAAAAAAGCTTTTTAATCATTTTGTCATAATGAATATACAATTCATAGCAGATTTAACTCTGTGATATCTTTGTTCATCAAGGCTGAGGTAAGTAGCTTCACAATTTTGCTACTATTGTTGAAAAAAGATCATTCAAAAAAAATGAAAACGAGTGACGTATTTTGTCACTCTTCGGTCCTATTTTTTCATCAGATACTCAAAAACCTATAAGGTATGACGCTTCATCAAGCGTGGCGCTTCAAGCCGGAGGGATGTGCTTCAAAAAGCACATTCTTCCATTTTTATTCTAGGGGGAGTGTCTGTAATTTGCCCAAAATGTAATTCAATTTATGGCTGTATGATTCATCTTTACTACTCTAATCGTCAGGAAGTTTTATTTGAGCTGCTACAAGAGAGAATGCTTCAAAAGCAACCTATTGAATCGTTTCAGTTTAATCAAAAAATTGTGTTAGCTCAAAATGTGGGTATGCAACGATGGCTGACTCTTCAAATGGCTCAACATAAAGGGATTAGCGCTGGAATTGAGTTCGACTTTCCCTTAGGGTTTTTGTGGCGTCTGTTCAAAAAAGTCTGCGATTTTCCTGATGATGAACTTATTGCATCACGCAAAGAATACACACAAATTCGTTTGTTTGAAATCTTACAAAACCATCAGAATAATGAAATAATAAACCGTTTTTTACAAACGGAAACGTTAAGTAACAAACAACGGAAATTGTGGGATTTATCGGCAAATTTAGCTTCGTTGTTTGATGAATATGAGCTTTTCAGAACTCAAAAACTGCAAGATAAGATCGCGGAAGCAGCAAATAAGGGTGATTGGCAATTCCAATTGTTTGATGAATTGATTAAAACAAAAGGGGATTTATTGTTTCGTTATGAATCTCAACTTCAATTACTTGAAAAACTTCGAACTAGTTCCGTTGCAGTTGATTTTAAAGAATTACATGTGTACACCAGTCCCACATTACCTGAAGCCACCCTTAGAACACTGTTGTTGTTGAGCAAACAACCTAACGTTACCGTTTATTGGTATCACCTGCAACCAAGTCAATTTAAGGATTGGTCAGAGTTGGATAAGTCGAAACATACTAGTTCCACCTCACTACCTGACTTTATTGAGACAATCAGCCTTGAAGGACGCGAACAAACTTCATGGATTCGCCGCATCATTCACGAAGAGGATTTAGAAGCAAACTACCATGAAACGTTTATTGCAGAACAGCCAAAAACAATGTTGGAATCCTATCAAAAAGCAATTCTTACAAATTCACCCCAACCGATTGAATTTCAAGATGATTCAATCATCATTCACTCAAATTATTCGCCTCAACGGGAAGTAGAAGTACTGCGTGACGAACTCATTAAATTGTTTGAACTCAATAATGACATCAAGCCTGGTGATGTGTTAGTGATGAGCTCCAACATCGATACCTACGCACCTTATATAGAGTATTATTTCAATGAATCTGACGACGAGTCTCTAACTATACCATTTTCAATCGCCGATACAAAATTTAGCATGGAAAGTGAGCAACTTCAAGCTTTAGAACAACTGTTTGTGTTGCTTCAATCCACTCTATCTAAAAAAGAATGGTTAGAATTTTTGCGTCGAGAACCTGTTAAAACGAAGCTTAACATAGATGATTCCGGTATTAGCAAAATTGATTCTTGGCTAAATAAAACACACACTGTTCAAGGTTGGGAAAAAGAAGTTGAAACTCCTGTTTGGGGTGATTTTTCCTTAGAAAAAACGCGTGAAGTGTTATTCAAATCACTGTTTTTTTATCCGAATGAGGAACAATTGGTTGATAATGTATTGATTTCATTCGCATTAGTAACGCAAGAAGATATCGAATTGTGGTCTCGTTTTGAGTCGGCTACAGAAAAGCTTTACAGTTATTATCATGCATCAAAACAGACTAAACCTATTTCAGAGTGGCTTCACTTTACGTTAGAAGTTGTATGTGCTTTTATTGATGAGGGAGAGTATTCAGCCTTAACTTCCACCTTGACCGATTTGTCCAATGTGGTTCAAAAAGCAAATCCTGAACAACACATTTCACTCGACCTATTTGTGCGATTTATTCAACTACATATTAATCATTCATCTGCGGGTAGTGGTTTTTTGCAAGGTAAAGTGACATGCTGCGCCATGGTTCCATTGCGAAGTTTACCATTTAAAGTGATTTGTTTGTTGGGTTTGAACGAAGGTCAATTTCCCGGGAAAAAAATTCGCTCATCATTTGACTGGATCGAACAAGAACCTCAACCGGGCGACAGAGATAGGAAAAAAGATGATGAATATTTGTTTTTGGAGAGTATTGTGTCAACTCGTAAGCAATTGATATTAAGTTATGTAGGTCGTTCAAACAAAGACGACACGGAATATCCCAAAAGCGCTTTGGTTTCACAGTTTATAGATTCAGTAAAATCGCTTACTAATCAATCACCTAAGTTGATTGAACATCCTCTATATGCATTTAATCCGCGAAATTATGAATCAGGAACGATAAATTATAACAAACAGGCGTTTTCTATACTGCATCATGCCAAAGAATCTTTTCAAACAAAAAGTGCGAATTCCATTCAAATTGATGTGGTACGTCCGACAGAAGATTGGAAATTAGATGAGTGGCTGCGATTTATTGAGCATCCAATAAAATATATCCTGAATAAGGAAATGAGTGTTCGTCCGTATAAATTATTGGAAGAAGAGCGAGAGCGGGAGTTGTATAAACGAAACGGATTAGAGAATTGGCAATTTAAGGATGTATTGTTTAATAAGCTATTGGAAACACCGGGATCATCATTTGAGTATTTGAAATTATGGATGAGGGAAAAGGGTTTATTAGAAGCTGGATACGATACAGAATTCCAGTTTAAAAATGATTATGAGAAAATTACTGACAGAATAGAAAAGCTAAAAGTAACATGCTGGGGAAATGAAATTCCACCTGAAGTGATACTTGATTTTCGCACAAGTAACGTTTATCTTCAAGGAGCATTACGTTATGATTACAGTTCTAAAGTTGTTTTCAATACATTTAGTAAAATCAGTAAAATAAAGCATTTTCTTAAAGCATATCTAACGGGATTGTTTGTCGCAAAATCGCAACAAAAAGAGATTCAACTCATCATATTTGATAAAGACAGCTTATTTAATCCTGTTCAATGTGAGCCCAATAATGCTTTTTTTGATGCCATGATTGAACTCACGAGAAAACATATATCACAGATTCCATGGTTTCAGGCCACATTAAGCGATTCCTATATAAAAGCAGTTGATAAAGGGGATGCTGATTCAACATCTATATTAGATTACGTAAATGAATATGAATCAACACTAAATTTATCCGACCGAATTAGCCTGCAACTATTTGGAAAAGGTACAGATTGGGAGCTAACCGAAAATTGGGAACCATGGGCTAAAATTTTGCAGCAAATTCACGCTAAAATGCCAAAAGAATGGGGGAAATCATGAAAAGTTTAAATGTAAAAACGCACGAACCGCATGGCATAAAAACGATTGAAGCAAGTGCTGGAACAGGAAAAACCTATACGATTAAAATTTTATTTTTAAAGGCTTTAGTTCAGCTTTGGAAGAAGTCTGAATCGTTAGGAATAGCCAATATTTTAGTGGTAACATTTACCGAAGCGGCTACAAAAGAATTACGTTCAAGAATTCGAGAAACCTTGCAATTATTTTTAGAATATTTGGAAGGAAGAGCTTCATCGAATGAGGCAGAAATGCAAAGTTTGATGACCTATTTTGAATCGATCATTTTCACAAACGAAGACGAAAAAACACGATTTGTCAACTATTTAAAATCAGAGTTGAAAAACCCGGATGAGGCTTCAATTTACACAATTCACGGTTTTTGTAGAACAATTATCAGTGAATTCCCATTTGAATGTGGAATTTCCGGACAGTTTGAAATTACTCCCGACTTATCAGAAGAACTTAAAAATTGTGTGTACTCTGAATGGAGAAATATTGTTCGTTCAACTGATTATTTTTCACATTATGTAGAATCTAATTTTGGCTCTCCGGAAGATATATTGAAATCTTTTGGTCGTGAAATACTTGGGTCAATACGCTTAAAACACAACCAGGATATTCCTAACAAAGCAAATGTGTTATTTGAGGAATTCAAAAAAAGCAAAGATAACTTTTTGCGGGAATTTTCTGATGAAGATAGCTCTCGTTTGGTGGTTGAATTGTTTACAAGTCCCTGGATAAACGGTCAAAAATACAAAGCTGATACCGGATACAAGGTTGCTGAAGAAATGAAAGCGTTTCGAACTCAGCCTTTCAATTTTTTAATGATTAATAAATCAGAATTGATTTCAATTCAAGCCGTTGAAAGCAATGTGAAGAAAGGTCAGGTTACTTCACTGTCCGATGAATTACGCCATTTTCTCGAAGTGTATGAGTCTGTTCACACAAGTTTAAGTGCCTTATTAGCAATAAAAAAGGAAGTTTCAGCTTACTACCTGGCTCACCTGCAACAGGTTTGGCATCAACAAAAAAAGCAGAAGGGTTTATTCGATTTTGATGATTTGCTTACAATTGTGAAAGATGCACTTTCTCAGAATCCTGATTTAGTAGCTCGATTACAACACGATTACCCGTTTGGTTTTATTGATGAGTTTCAAGACACTGACCCCGTTCAATTTCGCATTTTTGAATTGATTTACGTGAAAAATCCATCTCAAACAGAAGGATTTTACATGATTGGAGACCCCAAGCAGAGTATATATAGTTTTAGAAATGCCGATCTCAATACCTATTTATACGCTCGAAATTTATCCGATGAAACGTATGTTTTAAATAAAAATTATCGCTCGCTAGCGCAAACCGTTCAATCTGTAAATACATTTTATACTCAAACCCAAAATCCATTTTTACAAGATGAGATAACTTTTCAGGAAGTTGAATCCCAAAAAGAAGGAGATCTGATTTGTTCGAATTCTATGTTTCAAAAGCCTATGATTTGGGTTTCGGAACGTTATAATTCAGATTCAACCCAAAATAAAAAAACAAAATCAAATA
>CAZIQX010000036.1:0-6112 GCA_964541325.1 uncultured Chitinophagales bacterium
AAGAAATTATATAGACTTACTTGAAGCCACATTTATGGTGAAGCAATTACAGCCCTGGATGGGAAATACAAAAAAACGATTAATTAAAACTCCAAAAGTTTATATAACGGATAGTGGATTAGTAAATGCCTTGTTATTTATTCAGTCGCCTGAATTAATGTTTGGTCACCCTGTATTCGGTTCTCGTTGGGAAGGATTGATTGTTCAACACATATCTACTTGGTTTCCAAGATTAGATATGCAATTCTTTAGAACGAATCATGGTACTGAGATTGATATTGTGTTAACACAAGGTGATAAAATCTTGGCTGTTGAGTGTAAAGCTTCTGTAAAACCTGACGTAACAGCAGGGTTTTGGAACGTTAAAGATGAAATAAGTGCTTCAAAAGTTTTTATCGTTGCCCCTGTTAAAATGAGTTATCCATATAGAAAAGATGTAGATGTAGTTACCTTACTCGACCTAAAAACGAGTATTCAAAACTTTTTCTTTACTTCGTAAAGGCATACTCACTTAAAAATTTTTTTAAAAATCGATGTAAGAAATTTCAAATCAGGGAGTCTATTGCAGCAGAACATGACACAAATCGTCACTTTGCAAACTTATTTTTGCTTTGAAAGATGATTCACATATATTTCACACATATACTTAACGGAATTTTATTATGGCAAAAGAAATCAAATCTGAAGATCCAAAAAGCGAACGCATGAAAGCCCTCCAATTGGCAATGGATCAACTCGAAAAACAACACGGAAAAGGCACTATCATGCGATTGGGCGATGGTGTGAGCGTTGATGTGGATGTAATCTCCACCGGTTCACTTTCTGTTGACTTCGCTCTTGGCGTGGGAGGCATACCTCGTGGACGTATAACCGAGATTTACGGACCTGAATCTTCAGGTAAAACAACACTTGCCTTGCATGTGATTGCTGAAGCACAAAAAGCCGGTGGTTATGCTGCGTTTATCGACGCGGAACATGCTTTTGATCCAAAATATGCTCGTTCATTGGGTATCAAAATTGAAGAATTACTTGTTTCCCAGCCTGATAGTGGCGAGCAGGCACTCGAAATTGCTGAAACCTTAATTCGTTCAGCGGCTTTGGATGTAGTGGTAATCGACTCGGTTGCAGCCCTTGTGCCACGTGCTGAATTAGAAGGCGATATGGGTGATTCTCACATGGGTTTACAAGCTCGTTTGATGTCACAAGCGCTCAGAAAACTTACCGGTATTGTAAATAAAACACGTACGGCTGTTATTTTTATCAACCAGGTTCGCGATAAAATCGGTGTGATGTTTGGCAATCCGGAAACAACTACCGGTGGACGCGCTCTCAAATTTTATGCATCTGTTCGGGTTGATATTCGTCGGGTTGGTGCTATCAAAAAAGGGGAAGACGTTATTGGTAACCGCACAAAAGTAAAAGTGGTTAAAAACAAAGTAGCCCCGCCTTTTAAACAAGTTGAATTTGATATTCTGTATGGAAAAGGTATTTCTCGAATGGGTGAAATTCTCGACTTAGCCGTTAGTATGGATATCATTCAAAAACGCGGTTCATGGTTCCGATACAACGGCGAACCGATTGGTCAGGGTGCGGATGCCGCTATGCAATTCCTGGTGGAAGATGCAGCTTTATGCAAAACTATCGAAGAAAAAGTACGCGCTGAAATGGCAGGAGCACCATTGGTAGTGTCCGGTGCTGATGAAGACGGTGTGGTAGCTGAAGATTAATCATCATTCAAATTCAAAAATGGTCAGCATCTATGGTTGACCATTTTTTTTATGTGCTATGTCGTTTTCAACCAAAATTCAAACAACCCCACCCGAACCTCCTGTTTCTTTACCGGGAAAGATTTCAGCAATAACGATTCAGGCAAATCGCAAAGAACGTTGCTCCATTTTTGTTAATGGCGAATTCTTAATAGGAATCGATCAATCCGTTTTGCTGAAGTATGGTTTTAAAAAAGGAGATGAGGTTGAATCCCACCTTTGGGAAGAATTGTGGGAAATTGAGCAACACCAAAAAGTATTTCATTGGTTAGTTAGCCGTTTGGAAACTCGAGCTCATGGGAAAGAAGAGTTGCGCAAAAAAGCAAAAATTAAAGGGTATCCTGATGCTTGGATTGATGTAGCTCTACATAAAATAGAACGGTTACACTTACTGAATGATGAAACCTTTGCGAAAAGTTTTGTGTCGGATAAGTTCCGTTTTAAAAAATGGGGACCTGTGAAAATCAGGCTTGAGCTAAAGAAGAAGGGGATTTCCGAATCGGTGATTCAAAAAGTGATGCTGGATTTTCAGGAACAGGTTGACCTTAAGGATGAAATATTGAGTTTGTTAAATAAACGAGAGCGACATTTTGCCCGAGAAGCCGACCCAAGAAAAAGAAAGCAAAAAATGATGGCTTATTTGGTTGGTAAAGGATATCCTGCTAGTAAAGTAATGGAAATCCTACAACGCCTATAGTTTTATAGGGCTTCCATTTGATAGGCTAGCCCTAAAACGATATCTTGAGCAAAATTTAATGATCCAATGAAAAATCTAACGATAGAGCGTGTTTTAAAATCTGCTTTGGTACTTGGTGTTATCAGTTCCATCGGTTTTTTGATGATTACCTATTCCACCTTGGTTATTTATACCATTATAGCCGTTGTTTTATCGTATGTGATTGAACCCTTGGTGAATAAAATGCAAGCCAAAGGCGTTTCAAGGGTTCCGGCAATTTTGATTGCAATGAATGCAGTTTTAGTTTTGCTAGCTTGGGGTATTACTTCCGTTTTTCCTTCTATTATTGCACAAATAATAACACTTGCAAAGCAATTAGATGTTAATAATGTGCAATCTATTGCTACTAAAATTGAAACTCGCGTAATTGAAATTATCCCAATTTTGCCAAGTGGTTTTTTGCGTGAATCTGCCGTTAACCTGTTATCTAAAATCTTTGAAATTCGAGGACTTCAAGACACGATTACCCAATTAGTAAATGTGTTTACCAATGTATTTTACGCCGTTATTATTATTCCATTTTCAACGTTTTTCTTTCTAAAAGATGGTTCTGATTTTAGGCGAAAAACCTTAGAGTGGGTACCGAATGCTTATTTTGAGTTAACCTTGGCAATCCTGTCAAAAATTGAATATCGATTGGTTCAATATTTCAAAAGTGTTGGTTTACAAAGTTTATTTGTTGGATTCTTATCGTGGTTATTGTTATCTATTTTTGGGTTTGAAAATGCCTTAGCCATTGCTGTAGTAACCGGAATTGCGAACACGATACCCTATTTTGGTCCTGCTTTGGGTTACATTTTAGCAATCGTTGTTGCCATATTTGAAACCGGTACTTTTGAATTGGTTGGGTTGGGTATCTTAGCCATTTTTATCACACAGACCATGGATAATATTGTTTTTCAACCGATGCTGTTTTCTAAATCTGCCGATTTACACCCCATACTTATATTATTTGCAGTACTTATTGGCGCTGAAACAGCCGGAATTTTGGGGATGTTGGTTGCTATACCGTTGGCCACAACCATCAAAATATTAGTACGGGAAATTTCCAAAAGCTTAACCCAATATCATGTTTTCCGAGTTCGAAACACCTGATTTTTTACCCTTAAGACCCTTACCCAAAAAAGGCACCATAGCCATTACTTCTCCGGCGTCGATGCCTGACGTACACAAGTTAAAACGAGGGGTGAGTTATTTAGAAAGTCGGGGATATAAGACCCTCATTGGTGAAACGTGTACCACGAGTCAAGATTATACAGCTGGTGACGACCCCATGCGCGCCAACGAGTTATTGGATTTCATAGAAGATGATTCCATTGATGCCATTTTCTGTGCTCGGGGAGGATTTGGAAGTATGAAATTACTTCGAATGCTCGATTTTGATCTCATTCAAGAAAAGCGAAAGTTGATAACCGGATTTTCTGATATCACAGCTCTTCAATGGGGCATTTTTGCAAAAACGGGCGTTCCGAGTATATCAGGTATGCTGCCGGCAGTTGATTTTTGTTCACCAACCGTACCCGTATTTTTTGAAAACGCATTTTGGCAACTTATCGAGACCGGAACGTTAGAAGCTACACTTCCGCAATCAATATCCATAATACATCATCATGAAGAAAAAGATTTAACCGGAATTTCTATGCCGGGGACTCTTTCTTTAATTACAAAATTGTTAGGAACGCCATTTTTTCCATCTGTAGATGATGCTTTATTAATTATAGAAGATATTGGTGAACAAAAACACAAATTGGAAGGATATCTTGAACAGCTGTCTTTTTCGGGAGTCTTTCAACAAGTACGAGCAATTGTGTTAGGTGTGTTTACGGCAGCTGAAAAGGAAGAATATCAGGAAGTTCCCACTGAAGCAGAGCTATTTAAACGTATTTTTCGAAATGTACCTCGTCCGGTCCTCACTGACTTTCCATATGGACACATCGCTGAAAAACTTTCTTTACCCTTGGGTGTGCCAATGCGCGTATCTTTAGGCCATCAAACTCATCTTCAAACGCTATCTAATTTGTTTGATTTGTGAAAAAAATTCTTGTCTTTGCCTCCGGTTCAGGCTCAAATTTTCAATCCATGATTGATGCCATTCAGCGTGGTGAATTAACAGCACAGATAGGTGCACTTATTGTAAATAAAGTTGGTATTGGCGCCATCGAACGGGCTGAAAAGCATCAAATCCCGGTTTTTTATATCAGCGAAAAAGAATACTCAACGTACGATGCTTTTGTGCAACATCTTGTAGAAACCTGTCTTAGTCTTAATCCCGATGTAATAGCTTTAGCCGGTTACATGAGAAAAGTCCCAAAACAGTTGATTAAGGCGTTTGATGGAAAAATCCTGAATATTCATCCTGCCTTACTCCCAAAATTTGGGGGTAAAGGCATGTATGGACATTTTGTTCACGAAGCAGTGGTTGCTTCGAAAGAAACAGAAACCGGTTGTACCGTTCATGTGGTAACGGAAGAGTTTGATGAAGGACCGATTTTAGCACAAGCTGTGGTTCCTGTTTATGAAACCGACACCCCTGAACAGGTTCAAAAACGGGTGTTAGCAGAAGAACACAAGTTGTATCCTAAAGTTTTGCAGAAATTCTTAACTGAATTTTCCTAAACTTTTAATTTAAAGCAATAAGATAGTACCTAAAAAAGGAGCTGAGCAGTAAAAAATAAACCACTCAGCTCCAATTGGAAGCTTATTTTGCATTTTGTGCATCAACCACAGCAATCGTGGCTAAGTTCACAATTTCTTTCACGGAACACCCAAGTGGTAAAACGTGCATTGGTTTTTTCATTCCTACTAAAATAGGTCCGATTAACTCAGCCCCACCCAATTCTTGCATCAATTTGTAAGCAATATTACCCGATGATAAATTTGGAAAAATAAGTGTATTCACGTTTTTATCAACTAAGGTAGAAAAAGGGAATTGCTCTTTCATTAAGGTGTTATTGACCGCAAAATTGGCTTGAATTTCACCATCTACAATAAGTTCCGGATGGTGTTTATGCAGATATTCTACAGCTCGTTTTACTTTATTTGGCGATTCCCCTTCGCTTGAACCGAAATTGGAATAGGAAAGCATGGCTATGCGAGGTGTAATTCCAAAACGCTGAATAGCTTGAGCCGTAATCAAGGTAATATCAACCAAATCTTCGGAAGTCGGGTCAACGTTTACGGTAGTATCGGCAAAGAAAAACGTACCGCGTTTAGTAGTTACGATATACATGCCCGCTGCTTTACGCACACCTTCTTGCATACCAATGATTTGAAGTGCCGGTTTAATGGGTGTTGCATAGTTTTTGGTGATGCCGGAAACCATGGCATCTGCATATCCTTTTTCGACCATCATCGCCCCAAAATAATTACGATTTCGCATCACTTGTTGGGCATCTCCTAAGGTAACTCCTTTTCGTTGACGCTTCTCAAAAAAGGCTTGAGCAAACTCTTGTCCCATTTTAATGCCGGTTTCACTACGTGGGTCCATCATAGGTATATCCGATAAATCCAAACTGAAATCATCTGCGATTTCACGAATTGCTTTAGGATTGCCTAATAGGATGGGTTCTGCAATTCCATCTTCTTTTAAAGCCTGGGCCGCTTTTAGGAT
>CAZIQX010000036.1:6122-7629 GCA_964541325.1 uncultured Chitinophagales bacterium
ATCGGCTTCGGCAAAAACTACTTTTTTGGGATGTTCTTTGGCTTTATTGCTTAGAGCGCGAATCAATTTGTTATCGTTTCCAAGTAATCCCATCAATGAAAGTTTGTATTCATCCCAATTCTCGATGGTTTTTTTTGCCACGCCCGATTCAATAGCAGCTTTCGCCACAGCTGGAGAAATGGTGTAAATTAATCGTGGGTCAGTTGGTTTGGGGATGATATAATCTCTACCAAAACTTAAGTTTTTTGAGCTATAGGCCATATTAACCGAATCCGGAACCGGTTCTTTAGCCAACTCAGCTAAAGCATAGGTTGCTGCCATTTTCATCTCTTCGTTGATTTTGGTAGCCCGGACATCTAATGCACCTCTAAAGATGTATGGAAATCCTAAAACGTTATTAACCTGATTCGGATGATCGGAGCGTCCGGTAGCAATAATGATATCCTCGCGGGATTCTATCGCATCCTGATACGAAATTTCCGGAGTTGGATTGGCTAAAGCGAATACAATCGGGTTTTTAGCCATACTCTGAACCATGAGTTTGCTCACTACATTTCCTTTGGATAAGCCCACGAAAACATCAGCGCCTTGCATGGCTTCTTCTAAAGTGGTTAACTCCGTATCAACTGCAAAGTATTGTTTTTGCTCATCTAAATTCGTTCTTTTTGTACTAATAACTCCTTTGCTATCGAGCATTAAAATGTGTTCTTTTTTAACTCCAACGGCTACATACAATTTGGCACAAGAAATAGCTGATGCGCCTGCACCATTGATGACCAGTTTTACGTCTTCCAGTTTTTTACCGGCTAATTCGCACGCGTTAATCAAGGCGGCCGCTGAAATAATAGCCGTTCCGTGTTGATCGTCGTGCATGAGGGGGATATCAAGTTCTTCTTTTAATCGACGCTCAATTTCAAAACATTCAGGTGCTTTTATGTCTTCTAAGTTGATACCACCAAAGGTTGGAGCAATATTTTTAACGGTTTCAACAAAAGCATCTACGTTTTCGGTGTTAACTTCAATATCGAATACATCAATGCCGGCATAAATTTTAAATAACATGCCTTTGCCTTCCATTACCGGCTTAGACGCTAATGCTCCAATATTGCCAAGCCCTAGTACCGCCGTACCATTTGATATTACAGCAACTA
Source organism: uncultured Chitinophagales bacterium (assembly GCA_964541325.1). Lineage (GTDB taxonomy): Bacteria > Bacteroidota > Rhodothermia > Balneolales > M1805 > M1805. The sequence continues at coordinate 7,274 of CAZIQX010000036.1, forward strand.
AATTTCCTTTTGCGGTATAAGCGTACACATCATCCGGTTTTTCAGCTATTTCAAGACAGGGTTCCGCAACACCGGGCGAGTAGGCTAAGGATAAATCGCGTTGGGTTTGATAGGGTTTGGTTGGGATAACTTCAATTTTTCCCGGACGACCTTCGCTATGATAGGTTAAGGCGTCTTGTTTTTTTAAATGTAACATGGGTTAAACTTCCAATAGATTGTTGAATGTAGTGTTCTAAGGTACTCGTTTTGAGTAGAGGGGAACAAGGGGAATTTTTAGATAAGTGAGAAATGAGACACCGAAGGTGCCGCGATGCGCTATTGTCTGGCGCACGATGTTTCGACTCACAGTCATGCCA
>CAZIQX010000036.1:7639-9930 GCA_964541325.1 uncultured Chitinophagales bacterium
ATGACCGTGCCTGAAATTGGTTGTCACTTTTTGCAAATGATGGGTGTTTTTATGGAGTGAAGGAAACCCAAAATTCGATTTGGAGCAAAGAGGAGGAAATGTCACAGGAATGTCACAGGCGAGGCTGAATGTGAAGCATTCAGTACTTACTAGACTTTAGACTATATCGCCTGCGACATATATAGCATAGACGTACATAGCATAGACGTCTGCGACATATACAGTATAGACGTATATAATTTTATCCCGGGTACGTTCTCGAAACGGAGAATCGCGATACTAAAAGTGCCACAAAGTGCTACGAAATCCAATTCAAAACAAATTCTTGAATCGCGACATCATAGATGCCACGTAATGTTACACTATCTGAAATCAACTCGTTCTCGTTGCGCCGTCACTTTTTACCAACCATTTATAACTCGTTAACTCTGCTAAGCCCATCGGTCCGCGTGCATGCAATTTTTGCGTACTAATTCCAATTTCTGCTCCTAATCCAAACTGAGCGCCATCGGTAAATGCGGTCGATGTGTTCACATAAACTACGGCTGCATCAACGGCACGTTGAAAATAAGCTGCATGTTCTTTGTTTTCAGTGATAATTGCTTCGCTATGTTTTGAGGAATAACGACTGATATGCTCAATAGCTTCATGTAATCCCCCAACTGTTTTGATAGCCATTTTATACGATAGAAATTCAGTACCGAAATGATGCGGTTCAGCATGTTTTAACAGTTCATCAGGATATACACCTTCTAATTGTGCATAGGATGCTTCATCCGCATAAAGTAATACATCGTGTGAAGAAAGTTCGCTCACGAGTTCATACAAATCGATGAGTCGCGACTCGTGTATGAGTAAACAATCAAGGGCATTACATACACTCACGCGCCGCGTTTTTGCATTGGTGATAATTTTCGCAGCTGTTGGCAAATCCGCACTTGCATCTATATACGTATGAACAATACCGGCACCGGTTTCAATAACAGGCACTTTGGCATGGTTGCGTACATAATGAATTAATGCCTGACTTCCTCTTGGAATGATGACATCTACAAACTCAGTGGCCTGCAATAAGGCTTCCGTGGCACTTCGGTCACTCGGTAGAAGTTGAATGGAATCAGTGGGAAGTTGCGCTTTACTTAGTTCGTCCCGAATGATATTCACTAAAGCCGTATTTGATGCTTCTGCATCACTTCCACCTTTAAGCAAACATACATTTCCTGATTTAATACACAAGGCAAATACATCAACGGTAACATTGGGGCGCGCTTCATAAATAACGCCAATTACGCCTAAAGGCACACTAATGCGTTTAATGTCAAGTCCGTTTGGAAGACTTCGTTCATCTAATTCGAGTCCTAAAGGAGAAGGCATTGTTGCAATCCGTCGCATATCATCCGTTATGCCGAAAAGACGTTCTGAACTTAACTTTAGACGGTCATACTTGGGGTCTGAATCCGACATACGGTCTAAATCCAACTGATTAGCAGCTAAAATTAAATCGTGTTCATCGTCTAGTCGTTGTGCGAGTTGAATTAAGAAAGCATCAATCTGAGATGAATCAACCAAAGGAAGAGAACGAGATGCTAATTGGGCTGCTTCAAAATACTGTTTCATGATTCAGATAAGTACAGATAATCGTAGTGGATAAAAACTTTTTGATTCTTTTTCCCCATGACTTCCAATACTTTATCGGAATCATAGGCTGTTTTTCCAAGACCTATAAAGGTATGGTTCATGCTGAGTATGCGTACAATATCGCCTTTTTTAAATGTTCCTTCGATACGTTGAATGCCTACAGGTAGTAAACTTGTAGGTTTGGTGGAAAATAAAGCTTGTTTAGCACCTTCATCAATCCAAATCTCCCCCTGATAAGAGGCGTGGGCATGGGCCAACCATTTTTTAGTGGATGATTTTTTCTTAGAAGGGATAAAATGAGTTCCAATAGCCTCGCCTGCTAAAATTTTACTAAGATTTCCATCTTTTTTTCCATTGGCAATCACCACGCGGATACCTAATTGTGCTGTTTTGAGCGCCATAGATAATTTGGTCATCATTCCACCGCGTCCAAATTGAGAAACACCGGGTGTTTGAATAGTAATTTCAGGTTTATTCGAAACCGAAATTTCCGGGATGATACTAGCTTGTTCAGAATTCGGATTACCTGTATAGACCCCATCTACGTTGGAAAGAATAAGTAACTCCGATGCATTCACCATACTTGCTACAAGTCCGGCAAGTTCATCATTATCGGTAAACATAAGTTCTGTTACTGATATAACATCATTTTC
>CAZIQX010000036.1:9940-10350 GCA_964541325.1 uncultured Chitinophagales bacterium
ATTTTCATTAATAATCGGAATTACACCTGAATCCAATAAAGTTAACAAGCAGTTTTTCATATTTAAATAATGACGCCTGTCCCGAAAATCTTCTTTGGTCACTAAAACCTGCGCACAAACCTGTTGATACACATCAAAAGCTTCACGATAGGTTTGAATTAACTTAGCCTGACCAACCGCTGCCCAAAGTTGCCGTTTGGATATGGTATCCAATGTGTTTGGCGGATTAATTAATTGACGACCTGACGCCACAGCACCTGACGATACCAAAACAACAGGACGGTTATTTTGCCGGACCGTTGAAATTTCTGATACAAGATGATATAATCTGGCAGTGTCCAACATACCGTTAGCATGAGTAAGCACATTGGAGCCAATTTTAATAACAATAGGTTGATTCATGATGGATA
>CAZIQX010000036.1:10360-12671 GCA_964541325.1 uncultured Chitinophagales bacterium
TGTTAAGTTCAAAACACAATATCGCTTAAATCATGAAATTGTAGTATATATGCACGTATTAAAGTCCAATGGATTTACACCTCATCCAATGTAAAGAGCTCCCAATTCAGTGAATAGTCCCGTTTCCTAGAGTCTTCATGATTACGCTTTTGTATGATATAGGCTTTTTTCGAAGGTTTAATTTTTTGCAATCGGTCTTCCAAAGACTTTACCGTTAGGTTCCGCTGTTTTCGAGCATAATCAAAAGAGCTATTTCCATACTCAAATAATGCATTGAGCTCATCTGTTACAATAAAATCCCTGCCCGATATTTTTGCCTGTACAAAAAGATGTAGTACGGCCATTTCTGCTTTCGAAAATGGCTCTTTTACAACATTGTGATTTAAGCTCAATTCACAAGTTCCACTTTGTAATGCACGAATTACAAATCCTTTTGCAGATAGGTCAAACTCCTTTGTTGAGTTGGTATCAGATGGAGTTCTATCCGGATTTTTGTGATACAAAACAAAGCCCAAAACAAGTCCAATAACTAGAAATGAAGCAGAAAAGAAAACAGGTGTGAAATAAGAATTAGTTATTTCAAATTCTGAAAAAGGCTCAGAAATGGAGTTTCTTTCTACGTATTCAAATAGAGCAGGGATATCAAGTAAATTGCTTTTGTAAACAACAATGGGATTGGTGCCTGTTGTTGAAAGTTGTGAGAACCCAAGTGCATATAAACGATTTTCTTTGGCATGATAAACCGGGTGAATAACATCTATCGGGAATGGGGTTAAGGGTGAAATATTTGCAATTGCAGTTTTACCTGTTCGTGTTTCAGTAAGTAAGATTTTAAAGCCTGTGTATTCGTCGTAAATCAAGCTAATGGCTATAGAATGGTTTCCTGTTTGGGTTTGGTGTGAAACAATAGTGGTTTGCCCGCTACTTTGTAATCGTAAATTATTGTGTTCAATTAAAGTAAGTTTTTCATAATCATAGTTATTTAAGTTGTCTAGGTCAATAATCGAAACAGGAGTCCACTCAAACGTTTTCGAATGTAGTAACCAATTGATTAGGCGGGCATTTGTTAGTGTGTCGATAGCCTCGTTTTTGTGAACTACAATATTAGATGACTGAACAAACAGATAGTCATCTTCAATTGCATTAACTGAAAATGGCTTTAGGGGTTTTATAGAATTAAATCTTTCATGTACTAAAAACCATTCTCTGTGTGATTGCTGATAGACACTGGTAAACGTTTTATTCTTGAATAATCCGTAACCGCCAAAAGCATAAATATCTAAGGTTTGCGGAATAACCCACTGAGCATGATTAAATTGATTCTTGTGTGAAAAGGAGTTGTCTATTTGTTTGAGTTGCGCATTTTCTGGGTTCCACCAAAATACTCGACCAACCCCATAATCCCATAGTAGAAGTCGGTTGCTAACGGTGTCGTAATGCATTCTGCCGGTTTCCTTATCAGTAGGTATTCGATGTTTTGAAAACGTTTGTGAAGGAATGTCAATCTCAAGCAACGTACTATCTAACTTGAAAAAGTAGCGAAGGTTTTTAGCGTCGAAGGTGATGCTCGATGTTTTGGGGCGTTCGTTTACAATGGATAGAACTTCTGTTGATTTATCCGGGGCGATAATAAAACCCTCAAACTGAATCTCTTTTAAAACTTGTGCAGATGCTAAACTGTTGCCCCATAAAGTTAATGCAAGTAATAAAACGTTTCTCTTCATACTATCTTGATTTAATTAGTTGAAGATATTTAAAACTAGATAAGTAATGAAATATGGGTTCAAAAAGTTTTTAAATCAAATAATATCAATAGGTTCAGAAATGGTTCATGTAAAAACCGAATTTAAGAATCGGGTATATGTATTATTGGTTCACAAAATAGGATACTAGTTGTTACACCTATTCATCAAGAGTTAGGCTACTTAAGTGAGACGCATAGCACAACACGTTTTGTGTCGAAACTTAAGCTACTTGTTTGCGGGGCTGTGTAGAAAACACAGCCCCTCTTTATTTTAGAGTAATGAGTTACTCAGTTTGCACCTCGCCGTCGTATTCTTTTAACCACTTCAAATACAAACCACGTACTTCGGCAATTTTTTCATCCAGGTTTTCATTCGTCCAACCCACCGTAGAAATCGGTTCGTGAATATGAATCCTCACGGTACCATTTTTAAAGTAGGATGATGAACCCGGTGCTAAATGAAAAGCATTTTCATAGTAAAAAGGCACAATTGGATAACCTAAATCTTTTGCCGTATGAAACGCCCCTTTTTTAAATTTCGCCACTCGGTCTTCGTGCTTACGTGTA
>CAZIQX010000036.1:12681-19209 GCA_964541325.1 uncultured Chitinophagales bacterium
CAGGCTTAAGCCCAAGCGTTTTACTCGGTCATAGGCTTTTTTAAGGGATTTCACTGCTTTAGCTGAAGTGCCTCTGTTAATAAAAACCTGACCGGTAGCTAGGCCAATAATGCCAAAAATGGGATTATACATCAGCTCGTATTTGGCCACATAACGTGCGTTTTGGAGTCCAACAGATAAGGTAAGCGGAATATCAAGAGTTGATGTGTGATTAAAAATATACACCGCAGGAGTTTCCGGTAAGGGGGCATGAAAAACGAGTTCACGCTTAATGCCCATCAAGAAAAAAGCAACAACGCCGATTGTTTTTCCGAACGTATTTATCAACCAGTTATTAAATAATCCTAACGTAAAAAGATTGATCACTAAAACTAAAATCCCGGTACTCAAAAAAATGATGGCTAGAATCAATAAGGCAAAAAGTGAACGAATTTTTTCCCAAAGAGTGAATGTAGGTATGTGCTTCATGCAATAAATGTAGGAAGGGAAGCGCAGATTAGTAAAATTTATTTTTCTGATCTTATGTTGGACGTTCCCCTGACGATGCGAGCAAGGTGTACGGTTTACGTGATTAGCTATCAGAATCTACATCGAACTTGTGTTTATGCTGAATTCACCTGCTAACCCCTAACACCTTTCTTCTGTCCAGTTAACGGGGGCTATAACACCTGCTAACCCCTAAAACCTAAAACCTAACACCTTATAATAAAAAGCGCTTTTCTTTACGAAATAAGCTATATTTGCCGCGAAAAATAAACTATTTGATTGATTATGCTCGATACCATGAAATTTGCTCTCGTTCCTGAACACATCCGTGACCTTCAACCTTACAAAGCCGGGAAAACCATACAGGAAGTGTTAGATGTGTATAAGCCGGAACGAATAGCCAAATTAGCATCCAATGAAAATCGGTTAGGATGTAGTCCCAATGCATTACTTGCTGCTCAGGAAAGTTTTTCGACAATCATGAACTATCCCGACCCGACCTCGCGTGCACTTCGAGCTGAAATTGCCAAGATGCATGGTATTAAACCGGAAAATGTGATAGCCGGTAATGGTTCAGAAGGCGTGATGAGTCTAATTACTCGCACGTTTTTTCGGGATACTGACCACGCGCTAACGGCAGCCGGTACGTTTATTGGATTTTGGGTGTTAATCAATTCTCGTGGCGTAAAATTGGTGAAAGTTCCCTTAACCAAAGATTATGCCTTTGATCTTCAAGCTATTGCCGATGCAATCACCGAAGAAACTCGTGTTGTGTACTTGGCTAATCCTAATAATCCTACCGGTACCTATTTTACAAAGCAAGAATTTGAGTGGTTTATGACTCAGGTTCCTGAACATGTGTTGGTGATTATGGACGAGGCCTATTTTGAATACGCACAGCATGAACCTGATTATGCCGATTCTATGCGATACCGAATGGATAATGTGATTACGCTCCGAACGTTTTCAAAAGGGTATGGATTGGCAGGTTTTCGTGTAGGTTATGGAATGGCTCATGAAGATTTAATCGGCAATTTGATGAAAGTTAAACTTCCTTTTGAACCGGGTTCTCCTTCTCAAGCAGCGGCTTTAGCTGCCTTAAAAGATGTGGATTTCATGCAACGTTCGTACGAATTAGTTCAACAGGGTAAGCAGCGTTTGTATCAATTTTTGGATAAAAAAGGCATGCGATATGTGAAATCGGCATCCAATTCGGTGATGTTGGTTTTTGATACGTCAAACGAAGCGGCTCATTTTACAGATAAAATGCTCGAATTGGGCGTTGTTTTGCGTCACTTACCTGCTTTTGGTATTCCTGAGGGTGTTCGTGTTACGATTGGTTTAGAAGAAGATATGCAGCAATTTGAATGGGCTTTTGAAATAGTTGAAAAGGTATAAAGGTGTAGAGTTGTAAAGATTTTGAGTGGGAGTTGGGAATTTCGAATTTCGAATTTCGAATTTCGAATTTTGAATTTTGAATTTGTGAGGCCATCAGCCATCAGCAATCAGCCTTCAGTTTTAAACTAAACAGGATTTATCTTCCGCGAAGTAATAAACGTTCGGTGAAATAGGAATCAGGAATAGGTTCGAAGCTGCGCTCTTTCCAGATAATCACAGTTTTTCCATTGGTTTTTAGATTTTGCATGTGCAGTTGTTGCGCACGCCAAACTCCTGCTTTAATCTCTTGATAATCCTGAAATTGTAATTGTTTAACCTGTTCTCCATTTGCAAAATAATTCACTTCTAAAGGTTGTGTTTTACGTTTATCCACTACAATTAGTAGGGAGTCGAATGATGACCCATCAAGATGGGTCGCTTTTATTTTCCACTCAGAGTCTGTTTCAGATTGCAATTGCCAATCGGATTTACTGCCATCAAACTGACCCAAATCTTCAAAGGTGAAATCTGAACCCATAAATGCATCACCTTTTTGAGAGCTTCCTATGGTTTGAATGCGTTTTAATGCCGGTAAATACAGTTTTTGTGTTTGATTCTCTCCTTGTCGAATGGTCAGCAATCCCGTTCCTTTAACTGATGCCGGTTTATCAAAAATAACAACCGATTTAAATGCTTCGTCCGTAGTGTATTGATAACTTTGCATGCTTCGGATTCGCTCCTGACCCTTATCATTGATGATTTTCATCTCCAAAAAAGCTTTTTCATAAGGGAGGAGTTGCTGTTGTTTCTGAATATCTTCTCGAATGGTATCGATAGTGGATTGTGCGGTAGCTAATGAATGACCTAAAAAAAAGAGACAAATAAAAAGTAGTAGTCGAAGCATGGGAGTTGGTTTATGTTAAACCATTAAACAGGCATTGAATGAATATCGTTCTACATTTTTTGTACGCTAAATGAGCCATAAAGCCTCTACCTGCAAAACGTGAATGGGGGTCAAGTTTGGAGATATACAATTGGTCTTGAACCCACGTTGGGAGTTATCATTCTCCCTAAAAAATCAAATTGGAAGCTTTGTTGTAATTCTGTACTATACTTAAAATCTCAACAGAGGGTATGATAATATGCTGGATTTAGTGTGGTACGCCTTAAAAGTGTCGTTTATTTTTTCATTTGGTGCCTTGGTAATTTATTGGGTAAATGGTAAAAACATAGTCATGCGCTTTGTATCATTTGCCATTCCGTTGGCTTATGTTGGAATGGTGATTGTGTATGCGGTTCATGTGGTGTTTCAAGGTAATTTTTTGGCCGGCATCATTGGTTATTCGTTGTTTGTCGTACTTTCATTTGTAGCCTTGGAGGGTATCGGCAGAACGTTGATGCGCAATGTGTTACGGCATTTAAAATTAATCAATCAATCTACGAGTCTGCTCAAAGAAAGTATTGAAGAAAACTCACAACGAACTACACAGATGAGTCATAGTTACATGCGTCAGGCTTCCGAAATTGAGCAAGTAAAAAATCTGTTGGACCTGATGAATGAAGCTTCACAAAAGAACATCACACTTGTTGGGAAAAATGCCCGTTTAACTACTGAAATCAGCGAAAAAACCTCTCGTATTGAAGAAACGACGCAAAAAGTGAAGGATGCCATTCAGCATGTTGAAGAAAGCACCGCGGAAATCTCGAAGATTGTAAACTCGATTCAGGGTATTGCCTTTCAAACGAACTTATTGGCGCTCAATGCTTCCGTTGAAGCCGCCCGGGCAGGTGCAGCGGGAACGGGTTTTGCTGTTGTTGCCGAGGAGGTGCGAAATTTAGCAATTAAAGCCTCTCAAGCCGCGAATTCCACGCAACAGATTATTGACCGAAATTTGGTTGATATTCACAAAGGGATGGAAGCGGTTCAATTCATGAATGAACTGTTTAAGGATTATGGAACTTCCATTTCGAGCACACACCAAGTTGCGCAGGATGTGGCACATCTTTCCGCTGAACAAACGCAGTGGATTCAGTCGGGACATCAAGGTTTGGAGGTCGTATATCCGATGATTCAACAAGGTGTGCAAGGCGCAGAAGTAACTCTGAAAGACAATGAACGCATACAAAGTGAGGTCACGGAACTTGATTCTAGTTTAAATGCTTTATATGAGGTAGTGCGTGGATTTTCAAAGAAAAAGAAGGGCAAGCGAAGAAATTCAAATGAATGAAAAAGTTTAAACCTACTTCGAAGCTGATTCCACGGTTTGTTTATCTTGAAACACAGCTCTACACTGCACCTACAACAAGGAATATCATATTAATACTATTTAACATGGAATAGCTTCTTTAAATGCCGTTTCGTATTGGATAGCACCGATTCTGTCGATATATTGCCGTTCAGCAAACCTAGCATAATGTGGTAAAATGGCTGACTCAATTCCTTTGAAAATTCTCGTTATTGACGATGAACCCGACCTTGAAACCTTAGTCAGGCAAAAATTTTGAACACACGATTCTCGAAAGCGAACACATCTACGCCACCGTGGCTTTTATGACGAAGACGTCCGCGGGATAAATCAATTATGTATGTCGCAGGCGTCCTCGCCTGTGACACTTCCCACTAAACAAGACGTTCGCGGGATAAAATCAATTACGTATGTCGCAGGCGTCCTCGCCTGTGACATTCCCCACTAAACAAGTCGTCCGCGGGATAAATCAATTATGTATGTCGCTATTGGTCCGCGTCAGTGACTAGCATTGATTCTGTTTTTATGGTTAGGTAAGCCGCAACGTTAACGATCTAAAGTTTTATACGATGTGAATCTCAAATACCTTTGGGTAAAGTCACGTTTCTGATTGGTACCCTTGAGTTTTTTCCTCATAGGTGTATGTCGCGCACAAAATGCTCTAAAAGTTTATACGTTCTGAGGGTTTCACAATCAACCACATTTGTAACTTGGGTGCAGATTTTTACTCTCCAATCAGAAAGCCAAAAAATGAGTTGCTTTTTCTATCTGTCGGATCGGTTAAGTCTTTTTTGTGTATTGAAACACAAGGGTTATGAAGTGGCAAGCGTGAAGCATCATAGTCGGTTGCCGGTAAGTAACTATGCATAAAGAGATTCAGAATTATAATAATGGCTATTATGATAATGGTGGTTATTATAATTTGCATTACTAGTTCTGCTACATTAACTTGATCCCATGAAATTTTATAATCGAACTGAAGAACTTAACGCTTTACGAAAAGCTGATAGCCTAACGAATAAACGGTCGGTATTTTCGGCAGTATATGGACGGAGACGAGTTGGAAAAACTACGTTATTGATGCAAGATTTTTGCGACAAGCCTAAATTGTATCTGTTCATTTCAAGAAAAGATGAAACGTTATTGTGTCTAGAATTACTTTTGGAGATAGAAAATAAACTTGGGGTTACAAATTTAGGTACGTATTCAAAGTTGGAAGATGTTCTTAAATGGCTTTTTTCCTATTCCCAAAATCATCCTTTAACACTTATTATTGATGAATTTCAGGATATGAGTAGAATAAACCCCTCGTTTTATTCTGCATTACAGCGCGATTGGGATAGATATAAGTCTAATTCTAACATGCACTTAATTGTTTGTGGATCCATATTGCATCTCATGAAGCAATTATTTGAAAGTGAAAAAGAACCACTATTTGGACGCGCTGATTTTAAGTTTCATATCAAGCCGTTTTCACCAGTTGTTTTACGTGAAATGTTACAAGATAATCAGCAGTTTACTCCTAGAAATTGGCTCGATTTTTATCAATTGACAGGTGGAGTTGCTAAATATCTTGAATTATTTAGCTTACATGATGCATATACGCTTGAAAAGATGTTAGATGTTGTTTTAAATCCTTATGCAATTTTTTTAGATGAAGGTAAAAATCGACTCATTGAAGAATTTGGAAGTGATAATGCCACTTATTTTTCCATTCTTAGTTTGATGGCTTCGTCAAAAACATCAAAAAGTGAATTAGAGTCTATTATACCTAAGTCTTTATCTGCATACTTGAATAAGCTAGAATATGACTATGCTATCATTGAGTCTTTAAAGCCAATTGGTTCTAAGCCAAACTCAAAATTGCAAAAGTATAAAATCACGGATTTGTTTTTAGCCTTTTGGTTTCGTTTCATTTTTAAGCATCAATCCTTAATTGAATCCGGAAATTTTTCGTTTTTGCGTTCTATTATTGAGCGCGATATACAAACCTACAGTGGACCAACACTTGAACGACTGTATAGTGATTTATTAAAACAATCAGGTAGATTTTCACAGATTGGAAGTTGGTGGGACCGATCAAGTAGCCAAGAAATCGATATTGTTGCATTAGACTCAACCTCAAAAACCCTATTAATCGCGGAAATAAAACTCAACGCTGAACGGTTAAATCCTAATGAATTGATTAGAAAAGCCACTAAAGTACAGGCCTTGTTTCCTGATTACAAACCGGATTATAGATTATGGAGTTTAGAAAATTTAACGGAAGTGGCCGAAGAGTTTAACTCTGAGAACAACTAATCAAGCAGGTTTTCTAGCTTTCATTTTATGATTAGAATAGCAATAATAGGTCATGTTATTTTTTTCTGTGTAAAACATAAGGGTTACTAGGAGGCAAGCGTGAAGCATCATGGCCGGT
>CAZIQX010000037.1:0-5516 GCA_964541325.1 uncultured Chitinophagales bacterium
ATGCTTCCTGCACATAGTAAACACCGGAATGAAAGAGTGGGTCAGCGGTGAATAGCGGACGAGGATTGATATATCTGCCGAGTGGTTCCCACGGAACCCGGTTGTTAAAAGAAATGGATAAGGCGTCAATTTTTGTAGGATTTAGCCGGATAGAGGTTGGCGATTGAGCCTCATATCCATCTACAATTTGTTGGGCTAATGCAGGGAAATCAGTAAAAATTTGTTTGATAAACGACTCGGGAAGCACAATAAACCTTCTGAAATAATACAGCCCCAAACAAAAAGAGGCTGCCTGTTGGCAACCTCTAAAGGTACAAGTCTTAGCGGGTTATTACATACCAAATAACGTAAAACCACGAAAGTAATCCGTGAAGTATGGCCCAAAGAACTGATTTATTTACGGACCATGAAATTGCAATGGCGAGAGCACTGCCAAATGTGATACCCGTTTTAACGGCTTCATTGCCTTTATCCATAATAGATTCTCCTGTGTTAAGTGAAGTTTGCCTTCAACGAAATTTGATAGAATCGGTTACATCAAAAGGTATAACTTACAAGGTAATAGGTCTAAGCAAATTTTTGAAAGGTTATAACTTTTAAAGGTGCAACGGTTTAGAGTGAAAGTGAGTAACCATGCAATGGTTGGGATTAAGCGCTTCACTTCACTTCGCTTCGTAGCGCCTTCGGTTACTGCCGTGGGAATGTTAGATTATTAATCTATGATGTACAATTAGTTTAGTTTTCAAAAATCAAGAATCAACAATGAAGAATCAAGAATCGGCTTGTACCTAAAAACTTAAACCTAACACCTTTTTATAGAGTTATCTTTCCTTCTTCAGTTGGATTCATATCATACAATGATGACACCGTTGATTGAACTGTTTTATACCAATCAGCACCGTGTTTGTCATTAATTTCATAGAAATCACCGAAATCATGAGGACGTACCCGGAAATTCCACTCTTCTTTTTTCTCGTTAAATACCGGTTGAATATGTAATAATTCGTGGTAAACAAGCATGTATTTGGTTTTTTGATCCAAATGATCCCAAGCCTCACCTGAAATTTCAATTAGGTAATCGTAGCCTGAGTAATATTTAATTTCTCTTGAGCATTTTAAACATTTGGCAACTACAGTTTTGCTGATGTTGGGATAAACCAATAAGTAACCTACTTCAGCCGGACGTAAATCCATGTTTTCTTTTTGGATAACCTCTTTTGCGATTTCTTCCATTTCAGGTGATTCCAATAATTCTTTGCCACTTAAAGCGATGCGTCCGGTTGGGTCGAGTGAGGTGCCACTTCCGTCGTCGATAGGTTCTAAAGGTTCGAGTGTTTCTTCCATACAATTCTTTTGTTGAGGTTATTTTGGGCGCAAAAGATAGGGAAATGAACCCAAGTATTGAGATGGATTTTTACAGAATCTTTCATTTATTCGCCGTATCCTAATTCAATAATTTGTAATTAAATAATTTGTTTTGACTTTTACTTTATACAATACAAACAACCCTATCTCAGCAGAACAAAAACAAAACTTTATCCAATTTTTATATACCCATCTTGGGAAATATGGCGACTCTAAAGATGCTATTGGAAAATGCATCGACTATGTATTTAACAAAGGTGGGTTTATACTTACCGGCGAAATAGATCAAAAACTGGTTAGTCTAGCTATTGTAAATGATACCGGAATGGGTGGATATATTCCTGAACATATTCTCGTGTACATAGCAACAGATTCAAAAATGCGAGGTAAAGGCTTGGGTTCCAAATTATTGCAGGAAATTATCAATACCTGTGATGGAGATTTGGCACTGCATGTTGAACCTGAAAATCCCGCCGCAAAATTATATCGACGATTTGGATTTACGAATAAATATCTGGAGATGCGTCGCATTAAAAAAAAGGTATAAGAAATGGCCTTTATTCAGTTAAATCGGGCGAATTTAGCCCATAATTACCGTTTTTTGGAAAAAACCTTTCACGAACGTGGCATAGAATGGGGAGTTGTTTCTAAACTGCTTTGCGGGAATAAAACCTATATTAAAGAGTTGATAGATTTAGGTGCAAAAGAGCTGCACGATACACGCATATCCAATCTGAAAATCATAAAAAAAATGGCACCCGAAATTCAAACGGTTTATATAAAACCGCCCGCTCCCGGAAATGTATCTGCCATAATCGAATATGCCGATGTAAGCTTTAATACCGAACTTTCGACTATCCGAATGCTATCAGAAGAAGCTGTTAAACAGCAAAAAAAACATAAAATCATCATAATGATTGAAATGGGGGATTTGCGCGAAGGAGTGATGGGCGATGCGTTGATAGATTTTTATGGGAAAATTTTTGAACTCCCAAACATTGAAGTTGTAGGTATAGGAACAAATCTGAATTGCCTAAACGGCGTAATGCCTTCCGAAGACAAACTCGTGATGTTAGGCCTTTACAAACAACTTATTGAAGCCAAGTTTCAGGTGAGAATTCCTTATGTGTCGGGTGGAACCACGGTTACTTTCCCACTCTTGCTAAATCGGCAGTTACCTAAAGCAGTTAATCATTTTCGGATTGGTGAGGCGCTGTTTTTTGGAATAAATCTATTTACTGGTGAAACAGTTGAAGGCATGAAAGACGAGATTTTTGAACTACATGCTGAAATCATAGAATTGCATGAAAAACCGCTAGTTCCTATCGGCGAATTGCAGGAAAACCCTTCCGGTGAAGTTGCAGAAGTTGACGAAAATAATTACGGAAAAACCTCGCACAGAGCAATTTTAGATGTGGGTTTATTGGATGTAAAAGCCGAATTTTTACAAACAAAAGATGAATCGATACAGGTTTTGGGTGCTAGCTCAGATATGTTAGTGATTGATTTAGGGGATAATCAAAACAACTATAAAGTAGGCGATTCAGTTCGATTTTCTATGCGATACATGGGAGCTTTAGGACTCATGAATTCAAATTATATTGATAAAATAATCGCCTGATTTATCGCCACGAAGCTAATAATTCGCGCAATTGTTTGAGCGCTAGTCCCATGTGATTTTCAACGGTTTTTACACTAGCCTCTATCACTTCCGCAGCCTCTTTGTAACTCAGTTCTTGTAAATAACACAACTCAAAAACCATTCTTCGTTTTTCCGGCATTGTTGCTATGGCTTTTTCTATGGCAGACTTAAGCTCTTTATTAATGAGTTCATGGTCGGATTCTCGCTCATCCGATTCAAAGCTGTCTAAAACAGCGTCATCATCCATCTTTTTTGAATCCCGAACATGATTTAAAAATCGTGTGTAAGCAATCCGAAATAAAAAAGCACGAAGTGATTTTTCCGGATCAATATCTAAGCGATGTTCCCAAATCCAAATAAACGCTTGTTGTATGATATCTTCAGCAGTTTCCTCTCGAATAGATTTTGCCGTTAAAAACCTAAAAACTTCTTCATGAACAGCATCAAAGAAACGACGAAACGCTTCGTGGTCGCCCATTCGAATACGTAAGGCAAGGTCGCGAAAACCATCTTGTCGCGAATCGAGAGCAAAAGCCAGATATAAAAAGACCTCAAGCATGGCGTGAATGATAGGTGCTTCCGGAGAATTTTCAAACTCTGTAAAAGTACGTTTCAGCCGGCACGATTTCATGCAAAGTATCGTTTCAATGACATCATTTGATACGCGAATTGGGTATCATTCAGGAAATAATTTAGTCTAGAGGAAATCGTATGAATATTGGAATGATTTGTTATCCTACCTATGGCGGAAGTGGAGTGGTTGCCACTGAATTAGGTAAAGGATTGGCTGAAAAGGGACATCGCGTTCATTTTATGAGTTATGCTAAACCTATGCGCCTCAATGAATTTCAGGCCAATATCTCATACCATGAAGTTGCTGTAAATGCGTATCCATTATTTGAATATCCTCCTTACGATGTGGCTTTAGCCTCTCACATTGTTGACTTGGTTCGCTTCGAAAATCTGGACTTAATTCACGTGCACTACGCTATTCCACACGCAACCTCAGCCTATTTAGCCAAGCAAATTTTAGGTGAAGCAGGTAAACATATTCCACTCATTACAACCCTACACGGAACCGATATCACGATAGTGGGAAGTTCACCCAGTTACTTACCGGTTGTGAATTTCAGTATCAATCAAAGTGATGGTGTTACTGCTGTTTCGGAATATTTGCGTGATGAAACCTATTCCCGTTTTGAAATCAATAAAGAAATTCGGGTTGTACCTAACTTTGTTGATATCAAGCATTTTCAGCACAGTGATAAATCACACTTTAAAAAAGCTATATGTCAGGATGGAGAACTGATTTTAGCGCACGTTTCAAATTTCCGGAAAGTGAAACGTGTGGAAGACACTGTAAAAATCTTCCGAAAAGTGCTAGATGCCGGAATAAAAGCAAAATTGTTGCTGGTTGGTGATGGCCCTGAACGCGAATCCGTTGAACAGTTATGTCGTGAATTGGGTACTTGTAAACACACCTTAATGCTTGGTAAACAGGAAAAAATCGAGGAGATTTTATCAATCGCTGATTTATTTTTACTTCCCTCCGGTTCTGAAACTTTTGGTTTGGCTGCATTAGAAGCGATGAGTTGCAGTGTGCCGGTAATTAGTTCAGATATCGGTGGTTTGCCTGAACTAAATATTCACGGTGAAACCGGTTATCTCTGTGAGTTAGGTGATGTTGATAAAATGGCAGAACACGCCATTGAACTGCTCAAAAATGATGAGTTACGTGCAAAAATTTCTAAAAATGCTCGATTACGCGCCGAGCAATTTGAATTATCAAATATTATTCAACAATATGAAAACTATTATGAGGAAGTGAAGGAAGATGTTATGCGGAAAATTAAAGAGCGTGAAAATCCGGCAATTGTATAACTGATTGGTCCACTATAGTAACTGTAAACAGTTCGAGAATGAGTGTTGAAAATGCAATTGACACTCATTCAATTCTGAATCCATCTTTTTTTAATTGATATTTTTAGGGATATATGTGTTTATCGTTTGAACCAGGCTTCCAATTCTTCAATTGTTTTGCTGTTTAATATTCGTTCTTTAGTAAAACGTGCCTTTCTTGCAATAGCAACTCCAAATCGAACATCTTGTAATCCCTCTATGTCGTGTGCATCCGGGCAAATCGCCGACATTAAACAGGCTTGTTCAGCTTTTCTACCATAACGCCAGTCTAAATCTAATCGCCAAGGACTCGCATTTATTTCGATAGCTGTTTCATGTTCTGCCGCAAAATCAATCAATTCATTCAAATCAAAGGGATTTCCATCGCGTTTGAGAAGAAGCCGCCCGGTTGGGTGACCTACAATTCGTGAATATGGATTTTCAACAGCTCGTTTAAAGCGTTCTAACATTTTTTGTGGCTCCATATCTAAACTGAAATGCACAGAAGCAATTACAAAATCAAATCCATGTAAGATATTGGCATCATAATCCAAACTTCCATCTGCTAAAATATCTGATTCAATACCTTTAAAAATTCGAAAACGAACAC
>CAZIQX010000037.1:5526-6132 GCA_964541325.1 uncultured Chitinophagales bacterium
ATTTCTTTCCATTGTTTGTAAACGGCTTTTTCGTTGAGACCACCGGCATAAGCTGCTGTTTTTGAGTGATCAGTAAGCCCCAAATATTCATAACCATTTTTGATACAGGCTCTTGCCATTTGTTCAATGGAATAAGAGCCATCACTATAGGTTGAGTGAGCATGTAAAATTCCTTTGATATCCGATTCTTGAACTAAATTCAAGAATTTTTCTCCTTCATATGCAGGAAACTCCCCTCTATCTTCACGCAACTCGGGTGGAATCCAGTTTAGCCCTAAAGTTTGATAAATCTCTTGTTCTGAGTAAACCGGAATGCGTTCATCAAAATTTGTATCACCTGAATCTGTGAGCTTGAATAAGCCATACTCGTTTAAAGCCATTCCTCGATCGCGCGCTCGTTGACGCATAACCACATTGTGCTCTTTTGACCCCGTGAAGTACATCAGAGCAGCATCAAATTGATCGTCAGCTACAATGCGCAAATCAACCTGACGACCTTCCCGAACCCGAACACTCGATTTAGTTTCTCCGCGTCCCAACACTTCAATAACCGATTCATGTTGAGTAAATGCGTCAAACAAGTGGTCCACAGAATCTGATTCAGCG
>CAZIQX010000037.1:6142-11483 GCA_964541325.1 uncultured Chitinophagales bacterium
GAGAGTACGCTCTTGAAGCGCAAGGCAATAGCTTCGGCTTCATCTAATCGGCATCGTTCAGCAAATTGTTCCATCCAATCAATCGATTTCAATATTTTTTCAGCTGATTTTTCGCCCATTCCTGCCAATGCGGCAACGCGTCCGTCGGTGCAGGCTTGTTTAAGCTCGTTTAATGTTGTAATCCCCAATTCTGAGTGGATTTTATAAATCTTCTTGGGCCCTAAACCGGAAATATCAAGCCATTTCACCAAATCTGCCGGAACCTTTTCTTTGAGAGATTCTAATACAGGTGCGGTTCCTGTTTGTGAAAATGCAGTGATATCATTAGCGATTGACTGCCCAATACCTTTGATACTCGTTAAGTTACCATCGGATATAAAATGCTCAATTGGAGATTCCATTGTTTCAATGAGTCGAGCAGCTTTATCAAACGCCGCACTGCGGAAATCGTTTTCGCCTGCAAGACGCATATAAGTGGCAATCGTTTCTAAAAATTGGGCGACGGATTTATTGGTTACGGACATAACAAAATAGAACTAAGTAGTTTAAAAGAAGCGGTGTGTTAACCAGTATGTTTCATCAAATTACTCAACAAGATGAATGAGCTTTCATGCATGTAAACCATATGCAATAACGTTATTTTTTTTGTGATTCTGAAAAATGATATTGATTTCAATGAGAACGAGAACGTTCACAAGAGAAATTTAACATATGGCTAAACCTGACAATAAATTGATTCATTCCTAGCATAATACATTGGCTATTCGAATCAACCATCCATCTTGCAATGATGAATGAAATTACACAAGAAATTAGCTTTTGATTCTATTTCTCATACAAACAAAAAAGCCGATTCGTTGAATCGGCTTTACAATTAGTTGGCATCACCTGTAATCGACCAGGTATCGGCCAAATCACGGGTTTCTTTCTTTTTGTCTTTCAACCATAATACTTGTTCAAAGCCAAAGGTTTGTAATCGGTTCGTCGCTAAATCAAGCGATTGAATATCATCGTATTGCTTTTGACTACGTGAAACCGAAGCTACTGTTGGCATTTGATATTCAAACCCTTCGTTTGTTACTTCTACACCATACAAACCAAGTGTAATACCTTTTACGCGTGGCATTTTTTCGGGTTTTCCATAAACGATAAGCGTATGTTCATATTGGTTTTGCATCATTTTAAAGCGACGCAAAAAGAAAATCGGGTACCATTGAATGCCTTTTCGGGCATAACCAAAACGATAAAACTCATCATCATTTACACCCATGTAGCGTGCAAGGTTTTCATGCCAAAGTGATTCAACTTGGGTATTGTATTCTCGTTCTGGTTTTGGTTTTGGTTTTTTTTTCCAAAATGCAAATTTGCTCCAAAAGCTGGTTTTTTTAGGTTTATCAGCATTCTGAGCAGCTTTTAGCTCTTCTTCTTTTTGTTTTTGATATTCCGCTTCTGCGTCAGGGTCGAGGTTAGGCTTCATTTCCTCTTCCTTTGTAGGCGCAGGGGTATCCTGTGCAAAAACGGCAGTTGTTGAAGCTACGCCAAGAAACAGGAAGCTAAGCAGAACAATTTTGGTGATTTTCATAAAGCAGTTTGGTTTGACTCTCATAGAGGTAAATAATAATAAAAACTAAGCTCACAGTAAAATAAAAGCCAATTTTCGGTTATATTGCACACCAAAGGGCTTATTTTCGACTTCAAGTCCGATTTTCAATAAAAGATTAAGGTACAAATCGAAATTTTCATGATACCGCACATATTCTCAGGCTTATCGGTTGCCTCTATTACTCCATTCAATTCTGATTTTTCCATCGACAAAACAGCTTACGAAAATCACTTAAACTATTTATTAGACGGCGGGGTGGATCATCTCGTTATTTGTGGAACAACAGGGGAAAGCCCCACTTTTTCAGATGATGAATATGCCTATTTGATTGAAACAGCTGTCAAAATCGCCCACGGCAGAGGTTCAGTGATTGCGGGTTCTGGCTCAAACGATACTCACAAATCTATTCATCGGTCCAAAATGGCTCAGGAATTGGGTGCAAATGGATTATTACTTGTTACTCCTTATTACAACAAACCGGGGCAAAAAGCTTTAATTGCCCATTTTACAGCTATCGCAGATGCAGTAAATATTCCCATCATGCTCTACAATGTTCCGGGAAGAACTTCGGTAAACATGCTCCCCGAAACCACAGCAGAATTAGCAAAGCACAAACACATTGTTGCAGTAAAGGAAGCCTCAAACGATATGCAACAAATTTTGAAAGTGATGGAATTAGTACCGGAAAATTTTGCTGTATTAGCTGGAGATGATGCTATGGCTATGCCGGTTATCCTTTCCGGTGGCCACGGTCTCGTTTCTGTAATCGGAAATGAAGTCCCTGCTTTAACGAAATCATATGTTGATGCTTGCATAAATCAACAAATTGATCAAGCTAGGTCTTTACATTTTCGATTACAGCCTTTAATGAGATATAATTTTGTGGAAAGCAATCCGGCGCCTGTTAAAGCAGCTTTATCCTTAATGGGACACATACAAAATGTAGTACGCATGCCTTTGATGCCCTTAAGTGAACAACATGTTCCAGAATTGAAACGCCTTTTAAACGATTTAGGAGCACTTTGATGGCGAAATTTGCCGTTCTCTTGCTTTTTGGGGTGATTTTTGCCTGTTCTCCATCAAATAAAAACGTAATGGTGAACGCTCTTCTTGAAAAAGCATCGATTGATTCAACCTTAACAGCCTGGCATAATGCAGCATCCCTAGCGAATTTTGATGATTACTTCGGATTTATGGCAGATTCTTCCATCTTTATGGGAACAGATGCCACGGAATACTGGACTAAATCCGAGTTTATGGCTTACAGTCGCCCCTATTTTGAAAAAGGAAAAGCGTGGACTTTTTACGCTTTAACTCGTCGCATTTTCCTTGATGATTACGGTAAATTGGCTTGGTTTGATGAAGAACTAGTAACCCAAAACTTGGGTCCCTGTAGAGGTTCAGGTGTTTTAAAAAAAGTTGGAAATACTTGGAAAATTCAACATTACAATCTTTCTATTCCTATCCCTAATGACTTGGTTCGCGAAGTAGTAAACGACATCAATACTTATCACGAAAAAAAATCTCGCTAAAAAAGGACTGCACGTATGAAATCTTTCATCTTATTGGCATGGCTGCTCACATTTTATATTCCTCAATTAAAGTCTCAAACTATACCAAGTCCGGAAGAATTTTTGGGTTATGAACTAGGCTCCACGTTTACATTTCACTGGCAGATAGTTGAATACGTGAAAACCGTTGCAGCACAGAGTGATAGGGTTGATTTTAAACAAATCGGTACGAGTTATGAAGGACGTCCTTTAGTTCAACTGCACATCTCATCCCCCGAAAATTTGCAACAAAAAACAGCTATTCAGGAAAATAATTTAAAACGCGCTCAACTAAAGGAAGGCGTAGCTGATGCATCTCTCCCGGCTGTAGTTTGGTTAAGTTACAATGTTCATGGTAATGAGGCGGTTTCTTCTGAGGCAGCCATGAAAACATTGTATGAATTAGCCACCACAACTGATGCTCAAAAATTAAGTTGGCTACAAAATGTATTCATCATCATGGACCCTTGTTTAAATCCGGATGGTCGTGAACGTTATGTTACATCGTATCGACAGGTTTTGGGTGCCCAACCTGATGCTGACCCAAACTCTTGGGAACACGACTTTACCTGGGCTTCAGGCAGAACCAATCATTATTTTTTCGATATGAATCGCGATTGGGCTTGGATGTCGCAAAAAGAAACTCAACTCAGAATCGGCGAATACCATCTGTGTATGCCACAAATTCATGTTGATTTTCACGAACAAGGCTATAATGAACCCTATTACTTTGCGCCCGCCGCAGAACCTTTGCATGAAGCCATTTCTACATTTCAGCGCGATTTTCAGGTTGAAATCGGAAAAAATCATGCAAAGTATTTCGACCAAAACAATTGGCTGTTTTTCACCAGACAGCATTTCGATTTGTTCTACCCAAGTTATGGGGATTCCTGGCCCACATTTAATGGCGCAATTGGAATGACTTACGAACAAGGCGGAATAAATGGAGGATTAGCAATACGAACAGAAACCGGCGACACCCTTACCCTGAAAAAAAGAATTGAACATCACTACACAACCGGACTTTCTACAGTCGAAATTGCATCCCTACATAAACAACGATTAACCCAAGAGTTTGAATCCTACTTTAAAAAAGCTGTTTCGAATCCCGATGGTGCGTTTAAGTCATACATCATTAAAAAAACGGATTCAGAAGCTTTTGTAAAACTCTTGGAATTTTTACAAAAACAAGGGATTCAACTACAACGTGCACCTGAAAATCGGGTGGTTTCAGGTTACGATTATGTTAAAGATGATTCCGACCGCTATAAAACACAAAAAGGCGACGTTCTTATTGATGCCTACCAACCCAAATCAACCCTAATTCGTGTTTTATTTGACCCTAAACCCGCTCTTTCTGATTCCATAACCTACGACATTACATCGTGGGCTTTACCTTGGGTGTATGGTGTTTCGGCAATAGCATCCAATCAGCGAATAAGTGGTGGAACGACTTGGGAATCTGAGAGGGTGTTGAATCGCTTATCAGAACAAAATCAAGCCTATATCTTTAAATGGGATAGTTTTGAAGATGTCCGATTTTTAGCTGATTTATTAAAACAAGGCATTCAGGCAAGAACAAGTGAACGTGAGTTATCCATTCAGAATAAATCATTTCCGTCAGGTTCAATTTTAATCTTAAAGTCTGATAATCCAGCCTCTGATTTTCTAACAAAATTGGAAAAATTGGCTGATAAACATGGAATTGTACTCACGCCCATTCAATCAGGCTATATCGAAAAGGGTGTTGATTTAGGTTCAGGAGATATTCATTTTATAACCCCGCCTAATATTGCTGTTTTAACTAATTCGCCTACCAACTCGATGTCTGTTGGAGAAATATGGCACTTTTTTGATCAACAACTAGGGTATCCGGTGCATCTGTTAGATGCAGGAAACTTAAGTTCAAAATCTATTAGTTCGTATGATGTTCTCATATTACCATCCGGGAATTATAGTTCAGTGATGTCAGAATCGGTTTTAAGCCGATTAAAAGACTGGACCCGAAATGGTGGTACTTTGATAGCAATGGGTTCTGCGAATCAATGGTTAGCCAATCAAACCGGATTTGGGTCTATCAAAACAAAAAAGAACAAAGCGGAAGACTCGGTAAATACTCGATCCTTTGCTGAACGTGAACGCAACTATATTTCTAGCACATCACCTGGCGCGTTTTTTAAGCATCGCA
>CAZIQX010000037.1:11493-19170 GCA_964541325.1 uncultured Chitinophagales bacterium
ATTGATAACACGCATCCTTTGGGATATGGATTTGATGGACTCTTGTTCAGTTTACGTTTACAAGATTCTGGTTTTGAGATGCTTCAAGATGGTTGGAATGTGGTATCAGCTCGTAAAGAAGACCATATTTCCGGTTTTGTTGGATTTAAAGCTCTTGAAAAACTGGATAAAACGCTTGTTTTCGGGAATGAGTCGTACGGTCGAGGACAGATTGTGTATTTAACTCAAAACCCATTGTTTCGGGCTTTTTTGTATCAAAACAAATTGCTGATGGCAAATGCAGTTTTTCAGTTGGGACAAACACGATAGAACAAAATGAATCCACAGCAGGAATTAGAACGTCTCAACAAGTGGGTAAGCTGGTTTGATGACGGCTTCGAAATTCCCGTACTAAAAAAACGTATTGGATACGATCCCATAATTGGATTGATTCCCGGAATTGGGGATATCATCACCCTTTTGTTTCATATCATTCCATTTTACATGGCACTTAAACTGAAGGTATCAATTTGGGTATTGGCTCGAATGGTTGTTAATAGTGCAATTGATATTGGAGTGGGTTCAATTCCAATTATGGGGGATATGTTTGATTTCTTTTTTTTAGCACATCGGAGAAATTTTAAACTTATCAACAGCTATGTGGTGCAACAAGACTCAGTAACCCATCAATCAAAAACCTACTTTTTATTTTCTTTGATTGCCTTACTGCTTGTTTTTGCAAGTTTTTTAGTAGGTTTGTCTTGGTTTATTTACTGGATTATTAATCAAGTTATCTCATAACATGAAAGCAAAAAAAGAGCTGGAAAACCTGGAGAAACCTTTATCTGAAGTTCAACTTCTTGGACTTACACTACTTACAAGTATGTTGTATATCGGGTATTCTTTTTTTTCGGATGGATTTTATCAACATGATGAGGCCGCACATTTTATTAATATGCGCACGTTTTGGTTCGATCCAACAATAATTCTGGGGAATTGGGCAAAACCGGGTTACAAGTTATTATATGTTATTCCTGCATTAGTTGGTCCATTTGCTGTAACGGTCGTAAATGCTCTTTTTTCAGGATTCACTGCCTATTTTGTATTTAAAATTGCCAAAGAGTTAAACCTTAAACTTGCTTTTTTTGCATTTTTTTTGATGGCCTCTCAGCCTCTTTGGGTTCAGCTTGCTTTTCGTAACTACTCAGAAATTCCAACCGCATTTTTAGTAAGTCTGGGTTTGTGGCTTTTTTTTAAAGAAAAATATGCTTTAACGGCATTAGTTATTTCTTATCTGACCTTACTTCGACAGGAGTTTTATGTAATTGGGGTGCTCTATGGCGCTTATTTACTTTATCAAAAAAAGTGGAAATCTATTCCTGTTATGCTTGTTTTTCCAGCTTTTATTCATGTGTGGGGCTGGTTGGCAACCGACGACCCCATGTACTTGATAAGTTCAACATTGGGTACTGCATCAACCTATAAAGACGCCTATCCGCGCCTTGGTTTTGATCATTATTTTAAAATGATATCCGTTATTACCGGTCCATTAGTCATGCTAGGGGTTTTATTGGGATTTAAACAAAGCTGGACTCAGCGGTGGACTCCCGGTTATGTGTTAGCAAGTCTTTCCTTGATTTATTTTCTCATTCATTGTGTGTTTAATTGGCAATCTGTCAAAATTGGAGCATCAACCGGTGGAAATCTGCGTTACTTAACTGTTATTGCACCTTCGCTTTCGCTTATTGCAGTTTACGGTATTCAACAATGGTTAGACGCTCAAAAACGAGAACTTGTAGATTGGATTTTAGTAGGGGGATATGCTCTTGTTACCCTTCTTTTTTTGAGTTATCAACATAACAATATTGCATTTACCTCTGAGAAATCATTTGTGCCAATTACTTTTGTACTAGTATTTAGTGCAGCTTTGGTTTGGGCGCCCAAGAAATGGATACTCCCTACATTAAGCCTAATTCACATCATTTATATAACGATATCTGTTAAACCCTATGAACGCTCTCCCGAAGATCATGCCGTAAAACAAGTTGTTGATTGGGCCACTAAACAAGGTTTGTTTAATAAGCCTACCATGACACAACACACGTTATTCTATTATTTTACCGGAAAAGTTCAACAAGAATTAGGTCCACAAAATTTTAATACGATTATTCAGGAAACCGTTGATGAAGCTCCTAAAGGAACGATTATTTTTTGGGATTCACATTATTCGTATCGCCCACAATTAAGACCAACAAGTTTACCGCACACGCATTTTTTAGATAAACCGGAAGAATTTAAAGCTTTAGGTCAGTTTGTTTCTACAGATAAGCGATTTGGAGTATTGGTTTTTGAAAAGTTGTAATGACTCCTCAGGACGTGTGATAAAATTTACTACGTTCATTGTAATAGGGTACAAAAACACGTTTTAAAGCTTCGTGTTCGGCTAATTCGAAGTCAGGATCTTTTTCTAAAATCCGGTCGGCTTCTTCTTTTGCAACTTCCAGCAATTCTTGGTCATTTACTAAGTCAGCGAATTTGAAATCAGGAAGACCACTTTGTTTGGTACCTAATAAATCGCCAGGACCTCGAAGCTGCAAATCTACTTCTGCTACTTCGAATCCATCATTGGTTCGTTCCATCGTTTCTAAACGAATGCGTCCTTCTTTTGAAAGCTTATCGCCTTTCATCAATACACAAAAACTCTGGCGCTCTCCACGTCCTACTCTTCCACGCAATTGATGCAATTGTGAAAGTCCAAAACGCTCAGCATGTTCAATAATCATCAAACTGGCATTTGGAACATCAACTCCCACTTCGATTACAGTTGTTGAAACTAAAATTTGAATTTCGTTGCGGATAAATTGCTGCATGGTAGTTTCTTTTTCATCAGATGAAAGCCGTCCATGCACCAAGCCGACTTTATAATTCGGAAAACGAGCACAAATATGCTCAAACCCCTGAGTAGCATCTTTTAAATCTAAGGCCTCAGATTCCTGAACCAATGGATAAACGATGTAAACCTGACCTCCTTCTTCCAGAAGTTCATCAATAAAGGTATAAACAGCCTCACGCTGACGCTCAGAGCGTACGGCTGTGCGAATGGGTTTTCGATTTTTTGGTTTGTCTTTGATAAGGGTTACATCAAGATCGCCATATAAAGTCATGGCTAAACTCCTTGGAATTGGAGTGGCCGACATCACCAAAACATGAGGATTCACCCCTTTATTAGCTAGCTGATTTCGTTGTAGTACTCCAAAACGATGCTGTTCGTCAACAATAACTAAGCCTAAATTGTTGAATAGAACATCATCCTGAAAAAGTGCATGGGTTCCGACAACTATGTTACATGTTCCGGCTACAATGTCCGCCAGAACATCATTGCGAACAGATGTTTTTTGTTGACCGGTTAACAGACGAATGGTTAACCCCAAGGGTTGAATAAATCGATTAATCGTATGAAAATGTTGCTCAGCTAATATTTCGGTAGGTGCCATGAATGCACATTGATATCCGGAATCAATAGCAAATAACATGGAAATGAGTGCAACAAGTGTTTTGCCGGAACCCACATCGCCTTGAATCAGACGGTTTGCTTGAAATCCATGAGTAAAATCACGCTTAATTGCTTCAATAGCATGAGTTTGACCAGCAGTAAGTTCAAAGGGAAGGTGTTGCTCTAAAAATTCGTTAACAAGCTGCGAATTTGCCTTAAAAATAAGACCTCGTTCACGTTCAATACGATTTGCTCTGATTTTTCGCACGCATAATTGGAACATGAAAAGTTCTTCAAATTTGAAGCGTTTTTGCCCACGTTTCCAATCTAACACATCATCAGGGAAATGGATAAGTTTTAAAGATTCTTTTCGGCCTAGTAATTGTAAGCGTTTCAGCAGGTCTGAGGGCAGATATTCAGTTGGGTGATAATGTTCTAAAAGTAATTGAACCCATTTTTGAAGTACTGCACTTGTTAGATAGGTTTTTTCAAACAATTGATTACTTGGGTAGATAGGAAAAACGCGTAAATGTTGTTCGACTTGGGTTTCATCACTTAGTGATTCCATGTTTGGATGAGCCATCGACCAATACATCCCAAAACGTTTAGCCTGCCCCCAGATTAAGAACTGTTTCCCCGGTTTAAGCATTTTTTCAAAGTAAACGACGCCTTTAAACCAAACCAGTTTTATCGTACCAGTAGCATCATCGGCAAAAGCTTCTAAACGTTTAGATTTACCGTTTCCAACTAATTGTGCTTTTTTGATCTTAACAAGTAATGTAGCCTCGTTGATATCCTCGTTAAGCGTAGCAATTGTATGTAATTCACTTCGATTAACATACTTCCTTGGGAAATAATAAAGAAGATGCTGAGCATGGCTAATACCGGCCTGAAGTAGCGCTTTTTGTCTATTCGTAGTAAATCCGGGTAACTGTTCGATTTTCAACTGATATACTGATATATAATTATTTATTATTAAATCACATAAAAAAGCTCTGTTTTTGAGATAATATCCAAAAAAGTAGAAAAAAACAGATCAATTCTAAGTTGGTGTTATTTCAATTCTTGATTCTTTTGTTGTGTTGGCCTACATTTGCAAGCTCTAAAGAAAATTCTAAAAAAGCGAGAAATTCTGTGCCTACTATACAACAATTAGTTCGAAAAGGTAGACAAAGCAAAGTTAAGAAGACAGATGCCCCTGCTCTTCAGGCAAATCCGCAAAAGCGTGGAGTTTGTACTCGTGTATATACTACAACTCCAAAGAAGCCTAACTCTGCTCTTCGTAAAGTTGCCAAAGTGCGACTCACCAATCAAATTGAAGTGATTGCCTACATTCCGGGTGAAGGACATAATCTCCAGGAGCACTCTATTGTGCTTATTCGTGGCGGTCGTGTTAAAGATCTTCCAGGTGTGCGTTATCACATCATACGTGGTGCGCTTGATACTGCCGGTGTAAACGGTCGTTTGAAAAGCCGCTCCTTGTATGGAACAAAGCGTCCTAAGCCGGGTCAAGCAGCAGCTGCAGCGGCAAAAGGTGGCAAAAAGAAATAATCAACAAAGATTCTATTAGTAAAAAGAATGCGTAGAAGAAGAGCCGAAAAAAGAGTTGTTAAGCCAGATCCTCAATTCAAGGATGTGCTAGTAACTCGCTTTATCAATTATTTGATGAGAGATGGTAAAAAGGACGTGGCTAGAAAAGTTCTTTACCAGGCATTCGAAATCATCGAAGAAAAAACTGGTCAATCCGGCGTGGATGTGTTTCGCACTGCGTTAACCAATGCTTCTCCAGTTGTAGAAGTAAGATCACGTCGTGTGGGTGGTTCAACTTATCAAGTTCCTGTTGAAGTTCGCCCTGACCGTAGCAGCGCTTTATGTATGCGCTGGATTATCAATGCTGCCAGAAGTCGTAACGATAAATCCATGGCTTCTCGTTTAGCTCGTGAGCTTATTGATGCTTCTAACAATGAAGGTGGAGCAGTTCGTAAAAAAGACGAAACACACCGTATGGCTGAAGCTAACAAGGCTTTCTCTCATTTCCGTTTTTAATCTCCAATAAGAAATTCAATGTCAGACGACAAAATTTTTGAACGCCTAAAGAACACTCGTAACATCGGTATTTCAGCTCACATTGATGCTGGAAAAACCACTACATCTGAGCGTATTCTGTTTTATACAGGTATTAATCACCGCATAGGTGAGGTACACGATGGTGTTGCCACGATGGACTGGATGGAGCAAGAGCGCGAGCGCGGTATTACAATTACCTCGGCTGCTACCACTTGTGAATGGAAAGGTACTCGTATCAACTTGATTGATACTCCTGGTCACGTGGACTTTACTGTTGAAGTAGAGCGTTCTTTACGTGTACTCGACGGTGCAGTAATGGTGTATTGTGCAGTAGGTGCTGTGCAGCCTCAGTCTGAGACCGTATGGCGTCAGGCTAACAAATACAAAGTTCCTCGCTTAGCCTTCGTTAACAAAATGGACCGTACCGGTGCTGATTTTTACAATGTTATCGAAAAGATGCGCACCAAATTGAATGCAAATCCAATTCCTCTGCAGATTCCTATTGGTAGTGAATCTAACTTCCGTGGAGTAGTTGATTTGATTCAAATGAAAGGTATTATTTGGCACGAAGACAATTTCGGTATGACTTATGACGAAATTGAAATTCCTGCTGACTTAGCTGAAAAAGCAAAAGAATATCGCAAAATCATGATTGAATCCATCGCAGATCAAGATGATAATTTGATGGAAAAATATCTGATGGAAGAAGAGATTTCTGTTGAAGAAATTGAAAATGCTCTTCGCAAAGCTACTTTAACTTTAACTGTTACACCAATTCTTTGCGGTTCTGCTTTCAAGAACAAAGGGGTTCAAGCTATGTTGGATGCTGTAGTCAAGTATCTGCCTAGTCCCTTAGATGTAGAAGCTATTCAGGGTATTCACCCCGATAACGAAGAAGTAAAATTATATCGCAAAACTTCTCACAAAGAGCCTTTCGCTGCATTAGCATTTAAAATTGCTACTGACCCATTTGTAGGAAAACTTACTTTTATTCGTGTGTATTCAGGTCAGTTAGAATCAGGTTCTTATGTGTTTAATGTAAATACCGGCAAAAAAGAACGCGTTGGTCGTCTTTTAAAAATGCATGCCAACTCAAAAGAAGATATCTCTATCGTTCGCGCTGGTGATATTGCTGCTGCCGTAGGTATTAAAGAAGTTCGTACAGGTGATACCCTTTCCGATCCAGATAATAAAATCATGCTGGAGAGAATGGTATTCCCAGAACCTGTAATCAAATTGTCAATTGAGCCAAAAACAAAAGCTGATAACGATAAATTAGGTATCGGTCTTTCAAAATTGGCTGAAGAAGATCCAACCTTCAAAGTGAATAACGACGAAGAAACCGGTCAAACCATTATTGCTGGTATGGGTGAGCTCCACCTCGAAATTATCGTTGATCGCTTAAAGCGTGAGTTCAAAGTTGAGGCAAATGTTGGTGCTCCACAGGTTTCATACCGTGAAGCTATCACCAAAGCTTATACACACCGTGAAGTTTACAAGAAGCAAACTGGTGGTAAAGGTAAATTTGCTGATATCCAATTCGAAATTCTTCCAATGGAAGGTCATACCGGATTTGAATTCCTCAATGAAGTTAAAGGTGGAAACATACCAAAAGAATTCATCGGTCCTGTTGAAAAAGGATTCAAATCTGCTCTGTTAAATGGTATTCAAGCAGGCTATCAAGCTGAAGGTATCCGTTTCCGTTTATTCGACGGTTCCTATCACGATGTTGACTCTGATGCATTGAGCTTTGAGCTTTGTGCACGTCAAGGTTTCCGTGAGGCAGCTAGAAAAGCCGGTCCTATTATCCTCGAACCTGTAATGAAAGTAGAGGTTATCACTCCTGAAGAATATATGGGTGATATTATCGGAGACTTGAATAGTCGTCGTGGAATGATTGAACAAATGGACTCTAATCCTGATGGATCTGTAGTTCGTGCTCAAGTTCCACTTGCTCAAATGTTCGGTTACTCAACCGATTTGCGTTCTATGTCACAAGGTCGTGCTGTGTACTCTATGGAATTCTCTAAGTATGTACCTGTGCCTGATAGCGTAGCAAAATCCATCTTAGAAAACAAAGCATAATCTTAAAAAAGCTAAAACAATGGCAAAAGAGACATTTAATCGTAGTAAGCCGC
>CAZIQX010000038.1:0-8152 GCA_964541325.1 uncultured Chitinophagales bacterium
TTCTCATGCAGAAGAGGTTTCGCGATTTAAACCAACATTGGTTGTTGCCTCTGCCAACTCAAAATCAACCGCACGCATCATACAAGAAGCATTTATGACCCCTATGTTTCGTGTGTATGTAAACCAAGATGTGATGGGTGTTGAAATTGCCGGTTCCGTAAAAAACGTAATTGCAATTGCAGCCGGTGTAATTGATGGGGCTAATTTAGGTGATAATGCAAAAGCTGCTCTTTTAACACGTGGATTGGCAGAAATGCGTCGTTTAGGAATGCATTTAGGAGCTTCGCAAGATACGTTTTCCGGTTTAGCAGGTATGGGCGATTTAATAGCAACATGTACATCTCAACATTCTAGAAATCGCTATGTCGGTTATCATGTAGGAAAAGGTGAAAAAGTAGATGCTATCATTGCCCGAATGAACATGGTTGCCGAAGGTGTTAAAACAACCAAATCGGTGTATGGCTGGTCGAGAAAGCTGGGCGTTTCCATGCCAATAACCGAAGCTGTTTATAAAGTTCTATTTGAAGATTTCGATCCCCGTGATGCCGTATTTCAACTAATGACTCGCGACCCCAAAGACGAACTTAGAAGTTAAAATTTCATCATTTTTTTGAAACGATTTTCCAAAGAAACTGTTAGGTTTCGGTGAACGTCATTTATTCCTTTTGTTCTTCATCCTATGTATGATTTATTTCCGGTTCGATCCCCTTTATCGCTTCAGGATCTGAAAAATCTGGTTAAAACCGGTGAAAGCTTGTTTTTAGAGTTCAAACGAACGATTCCGAGTCCGGAAAAAATTGCTCGTGAAATTTGTGCCTTTGCAAATTCTAACGGAGGAACACTCATTATTGGTGTTGACGATGATGGTAGCCTAGTTGGAGTTGAGAGTTATTATGAACAGCATTTTTTGTTAACCGAAGCCACTCATTATCTGTTAAAACCGGCTATTGAGCCTCACGTTGAAATTGTACCCTTTAAGAACAGAGAAATTGTATTGGTAAAAATTGAAGAAGCTGAGGACAAACCCGTTTTTGTAGATTTAGGCGATGAGTGGGCTGGTTTTGTTCGGGTTAATGATAAAAGTATAAAAGCAAGCAAGGAAATGTTGCAGGTGTTAAAAAACCGCACATCTGATGAAGGGGTAACCTTTGAGTTTGGGCCAAATGAGCAAAAATTATTTCGATTTTTAAATCAGTATGAACGAATTACCGTGAATGAGTTTTCCAACTTAGTAAATATTAGTTATCGCAGAGCGTCGAGAATACTTGTAAATTTGGTAAGCGCCGGCGTTCTTAATCTATTCACTCACGAAAAAGCCGAATATTTCACCTTAGCAAGACCTGTTTAACTATGAATGATTCCTTATTTGTTTTTACTCCTGTAGCTGAACCGATTAAAATTAATGATTCAGCATCACGACAGCTACAAAAAGTGCTGAACTCAAATTCTGATGCCGAAAAACACCTCCGAATCGGTGTAAAAGGCGGTGGCTGTTCCGGATTGAGTTACATCTTAGAATTGGATTCCAAAACCGACTATGATGATGAATACACGGTAAACGGTGTATCTTTTATAATGGATCGACGCCACTTGTTGTACTTAGAAGGCACGGAATTACAGTTTAGTGATGGCTTGGATAATCGTGGCTTTGAGTTTGTAAACCCAAATGCTTCCGAAACATGTGGTTGTGGAACTTCTTTTAAAGCATAATCCGATTAAGAAATTAACCACAACCCAATTCTAAAATCTGTCGCTCACAAACTGGATGTTGAAATCTTAACCACTCCTCCTTCAATGTTGTAGCCATATAATTTTAGGTTATCTGCTGTTAATTCCCTTACATCAAACTACAAAGTTCGTTTAAAAAACAATCAATTCCAGAAGTTATGGACATTACTTTTGGCTGTATGGAATCGATTTTCTGTTAAATTGACCAATCTTTTTTAAAACTATTCCAAATTAAATTCGGGTTTAGATTTGTTCGGATAGGTTTGTATTTTGCCGAACTTATTTTTTGTTCATTCAACACGTATTTATGCAAAAATCGCAGCGTTGGCTCTTAGCATTTATTCTTATTGGTTGTTTTATCGTTTTATCGGGGTTTACAGCACCAACAATTCAAGATAGTAGTCAAGTTGTTTTGTCGGAGGTAGAAGCTCAGGCTTTATCAACTGCTTCAAATAAAGATGTTTCCTGGGTTAGTGTGTTACCACCGATAATGGCGATCGTTTTAGCGTTGGTTACCCGTCAGGTTTTGTTTTCATTGTTTGTTGCGATTTGGTTGGGTGCATGGTTGGTTTCAGATTCAGGCTTTTCTGGCATTGGAACCGGTTTTTTTGCCACTATAACCGATTATATTGTTCCGGGAATTGCAACCGTTGACCACGTAAGTATCATGCTGTTTTCCATATTAATTGGCGGTATGATTGGCGTAATTACAGAAAATGGAGGAGCTCGTGGAGTAATTGATGTCGTTTCTAAATATGTGAAAACACAGCGTCAGGGAATGGTCACAACATCCTTGGTAGGATTGTTAATTTTCTTTGACGACTACGCCAATACCATGGTTGTCGGCAATACCATGCGTCCACTTACCGATAAATTAAAAATTACACGAGCAAAATTAGCTTATCTGGTTGATTCCACTTCAGCACCTGTTGCAACGGTTGCCATTGTAAGTACCTGGATTGGAGCTATGTTAGGTTACATCAGTGATGCAGAATCTAAAATGCCGGATTATCATGAAGCGGCTTATTCTGTTTTTTTAGGCTCACTTGAATATAATTTCTATGCATTTCTTACCATCTTTTTTGTGTTTGTGATATCCGCATCTGGCAAAGATTTTGGTCCAATGTTGAAATCTCGCATTCAATTGCTAAAAGCAAAAAACGACCCATCTTTGGATAAATATGGCGTTTGGGAAACTAAAAATGAATCGGAACAAAGTGCCAAGAGTTCCAATTATCTGAATGCAATCATTCCTATAGCTGTATTGATTTTTTCAACAATAGCCGGATTATTTGCAACAGGAAGTGGCGACTCTATTCGTGAAATTATTGCAAGTTCCAATTCATATTCTGCTCTGTTATGGGGTTCCTTACTTTCGCTTACAGTAGCTTTAAGCATGACCTATTTTCAAAAACTACTGGATGTTGATAGTATGATGAAATCTATGATGAGTGGCATGCATACCATGTTTGATGGATTAATCATCTTGGTAATGGCTTGGGCTTTAAGTGAATTAACCTCCCAACTGCATACAGCCGATTACCTTGTTTCAGTGTTTAGTGATTCTTTAAATCCGTATTGGTTACCTGTTGTCATTTTTATTTTATCAGCTTTAACCAGTTTTTCTACCGGTTCAAGTTGGGGTACTATGGGTATTTTAATGCCATTGGTAGTTCCACTTACATGGGCTTTAGGCAAATCGAACGGTTTACCTTTTGATGTAACGCACGAGCTTATCTACGCTTCTGTTGCCTCAGTTTTAGCCGGTTCAGTTTGGGGTGACCACGTTTCACCAATTTCCGATACCACCATTTTGAGTTCAATTTCGAGTCAATGCGACCACATTGAGCACGTTAGAACACAGTTACCATATTCTATGATTGTTGGCGGAACAAGTATTGTAGCGCTAATTTTAACAACAGTTTATGACTGGCCAACCTGGATTATTTATGTAGCTTTTATTCCACTTTTATATTTCACCATTCAAAAATTTGGTGACCGAGCCAGTGAATTGAATTTAGAAGAGTATCAGTTTGATGCGGTGGAAAAATTTGAGGTTAAACACAACGAAACCCATCTTAAATAAACAAAAAAACCCGCTTTTAGCGGGTTTTTTTGTGCTAATCAACTAAGATTATGCGTGTTTACTTTCTAACCAACGTTCAGCATCAATAGCAGCGCGGCAACCGGTTCCTGCAGCCGTAATCGCTTGGCGATACACACTATCCATAGCATCACCACAAGCAAAAACACCTTCAACGTTGGTATAGGTTGAAGATCCTTTCGTTTTGATATAACCTACTTCGTCCATATCTAGTACACCTTTGAATAAGTCGGTGTTTGGTTTGTGACCAATCGCAAGAAAAACGCCGGTAACATCCGCTAAAACAGTATGTTCACCTGTGTTTACATTTTTAATGCGAACGCCATTTACAACTTTATCACCTAAAATTTCATCAATAGCACTATTCCAAAGCACTTCAATTTTTGGATTATTTAACACGCGATGTTGCATGGCTTTAGAAGCACGGAATTCATTTCTGCGATGAACAACAGAAACCTTGCTGGCAAATTTGGTTAAGAAGGTGGCTTCTTCCATAGCTGTATCACCACCACCCACGATAACAACATGTTGATTGCGGAAAAAGGCACCGTCGCAAGTAGCACAGGCAGATACTCCATATCCACGAAGACGTGTTTCGCTTGGTATTCCTAACCATTTTGCCGATGCGCCAGTTGAAATAATGATGGATTCAGCAAAAAAATTAAGTTCTTCATCAACAGTAACGGCAAAAGGACGCTTAGAGAAATCTACTTTGGTAACCATTCCATATCGGCAATCGGCACCAAAACGAGTGGCTTGTTGGCGAAACATATCCATCATAGCAGGCCCCATAACACCATCGGGGAAGCCGGGATAGTTTTCAACATCGGTAGTAGTCATAAGTTGTCCGCCCGGTTCAGGTCCCTCAAAAACAACCGGTTTTAAATCAGCACGAGCTGCATAAATCGCAGCTGTTAAACCGGCAGGACCGCTACCAATAATTAAAAGTTTGATGGTTTTTCCGGATAAATCTTCCATAAAAAATGAGTTGTATGTGGTTATTAATTTCGGAGCAAAAAGTACGGAATTCTTAGTAAGAATTGGAATTGAAAGGCTCTATAAAACTTATCAAATGAGGGTAAATGTTAGCATTGCGACAGCTTCAAAAGAGTGTGTGCAGAAGAACTTCTCTCACCTGATAAACCCAAAATTTAGTACCTTCAATGCCTTAGCAATTCTAACCATTTTGTGAAATTATGGCCGGAGAATACCGAGCACTTACCAGAAAATATCGTCCATTTCACTTTGAGGACATTGTCTCTCAAGAACATGTAAGTAACACCTTAAAAAATGCCATTGAGCAAGACCGGCTATCGCATGCCTACATGTTTTGCGGGCCTAGAGGAGTTGGTAAAACAACAATGGCTCGTGTACTTGCCCGAGCAATCAATCAGGTTGATGATTCCATTGATGGAGAAGCGCTTAGTAACACCCTGAACATCATCGAAATAGATGCTGCTTCGAACAATAAGGTAGAAGATGTGCATCGTATTCGTGAAACGGTTCGGATTCCTCCCCAAAGCGGTAAATACAAGATTTATATTATTGATGAGGTTCATATGCTCACTAAGCAGGCATTTAACGCCCTGCTGAAAACTCTCGAAGAGCCGCCACCGCACGTTATTTTTATTTTTGCGACCACAGAACCTCATAAAGTACTCCCCACAATTTTATCGCGTGTGCAGCGCTTTGATTTTCGCCGCATTAAAATTGAAGAAATCGTATCTCGATTACGAAAAATTGCACAGGATGAGTCAATTACTATTGATAATGAATCTCTGCACGTAATTGCCAAAAAAGCAGATGGCGCCTTGCGTGATGCCTTAGGTTTAATGGATCAGGCGATTGCATTTTGTGGTAGTACTATTACGCACCAAGAGTTATTACAAGCTTTGAATGTGGTTGGTACTGATCGTTTGTTTGAACTAACGCACTTCATACTAAAGCATGATTCAACATCAGCCATGCAACTCGTTGAAGCCATGATGCAGGAAGGCCATGATATTCAAGAGTTTTTGGTGAGTTTAACTGAACACATGCGGAACTTGTTTTTTGCCAAAGACCCTAAAAATCTCAAATTGATAGAAGCCTCAGAAGAAACAAAAAACAAGTATGCAGAATTAGCCAAACAATTTAGTGAAGATGATTTATTGCGTTTACTGCACATTAGTTCTGAAGGACAAATCAGCATAAAAGATGCACATCAACCTCGTATTCATTTTGAAATCATCATCTTAAAGATGGTAAAAATGGAGCGTTTAGATGGCTTAAAAGCATTACTTCAAGAAATTCGAGCCTTGCGTTCTTCCGGTGTACCGCATGCGTCTTCTTCAAGCGCAACCGTTTCACCAAACACCACTACTCATCCGGTTTCCAAATCTTCGGCTTCGAGTGATTCTGTTATTGATGCATATCGTGCAAAGTTACAGCAAGGCGGAAATCAAGGTGGTACAACGGCTTCGATGAGCGAAAGAGTTCAAGGAGGATTAAAGTCGGTAACCGGTCAACAAGCCGATTTGCAACAAGGAAAAGTGCATATTGATGGAACATCGGCATTAAAGCTGAACACTGATTCCGGTGAACGAAAATTGCTTTCCGGTCCGGTGCCCTTACATGTGGTTACGAAAAATTGGGATGAATTTCTTGATAGAACCAAAACGGAGCTTCAGCCAACGTTTCACTTAATCATCAAACGCACACGACCAATCGACATCAAAGAAAACACCGTTGTTTTAGAAGTAAGTGATGATTTTACAGCTGATTTGATAGAAAATAATAAGCGTGATATTGCACGTGTGCTTTCAGAATGTATTGGTTCACGTGTTCAGGTTGATTCCCGAATTATGAATCAACAGCAAAATACGGCTCAACTCGACCCTTACGAGCGCTTCCGTAAATTGCAGGAAAAAGACCCGATTTTACGTGCCGTAGTGGAATTATTCGGTGCAGAACTTGATTATAACATTTAAAAAACAAAGAAATTATGTTAGGAAATATGACAGACCTTTTCGGTAAAGTGCAGGAAATGCAGCAAAAAATGGCCGAAATGAAAGAAAAATTAGCACAAACTGAATACACCGCAGAAGCCGGTGGCGGCATGGTAAAAGTTACAGTCAACGGTATGAAAAAAGTGCTTAAAATTAAATTAGATAAAGATTTAATTGATCCAAACGACCCTGAAATGTTGGAAGATCTGATTGTTGCAGGAATCAATAAAGCTATGGATGAAGTAGAAAAACAAGCACAATCTACGATGGGAGATTTTACCAAAGGAATGATGCCCGGCGGCCTGGACTTAAGCAAATTCGGATTATAAGATTCTATGCTGCTTATTTCCGAAGCTTTAGAACGCACGATTGAAGAATTAGCAAAACTTCCCGGAATGGGACGAAAATCGGCGCAACGTATAGCCATGTATTTGCTAAAAAAAGAAGAAAGTTCTGTTCTTAAGCTGGCTGAAACCTTAATTCATTTAAAACAATCTACAACTACGTGTTCGGTTTGCCACATCGTTACAGACCGTGACCCTTGCCCAATTTGTGCTAACCCAAAGCGTGCTAATGGTTTAGTTTGTGTAGTAGAAGACATCAAAGACGTGTATGCCATAGAGCGTACCAATGAGTTTAAAGGTCGCTATCATGTGCTAGGAGGGGTAATTTCACCTATGGAAAGCATCGGACCCGATCAAATTCGATTGAAAGAATTGGTTCAGCGTGTGGGAACTGGAGAAGTGGAAGAACTCATTTTAGCCTTAAACCCTGATGCAGAAGGTGAAGCCACTTCGTTTTATATCCAAAAACTAGTGCGTCCGTTTGAGATTAAGATTACGCGAATTGCACAGGGAATTCCGTTAGGTTCGGAATTAGAGTTTGTTGATGAGGCTACACTTTCGAGAGCATTTGAAGGTCGTTCGGTGGTTTAATCGTAGTGGAATCGGCACTTAGCGATTAAAATGGAGTCTTCTGTTACTTTGTAGATTAGGCGGTGTTCACTATCTATTCTCCGCGACCAAAAACCTTTGTATTTAAACTTGAGAGGCTCGGGTTTGCCTAATCCGCTAAAGGGTGTTCTTGCTATATCTTTAAGCAACTCATTTATTCTCTTGAGCACTTTTTTATCCGTTTGCTGCCAATACAGATAATCCTCCCAAGACTCATCAACAAAAATGTATTTCATGAGTCAATGAGTGTTTTTTCGAATGAATTTATCGTACTTAGTTTTTCGATTGCAGCGTCTAAACGTTGTTCGTTTTTCTTTGATGACAGTTCGTGCTGAGTTGCTTGTAAGGAGTTGTATTCTTCAAGGGACATAATTACAACT
>CAZIQX010000038.1:8162-18905 GCA_964541325.1 uncultured Chitinophagales bacterium
TTCTCTTTGAGAAAAGGGTGTATAGTAGTGGGTATCATCGTACATTTAATTTGTACGTATTGGCGTACAAATATATGTACAAGATTTAAAGGCTACAATTTTAATTTACCTTCGTCCGCGTTTTCCTGAATTTCTCTGAGATTTATTGCTTGAGGAGTTCGATTTTCGTTGCGATGGAGCATCGCGTTTATCGGATACAGGTTTGTTTACCCTAGTTTGAGACGTTTTTTTTGGTTTTCGTGGAGTATTTTGTGCCGGCTTTTTTTCGCTCACATCTTTTGAGTCTTTAATGGCATCAAAGATGCCTTTAAGTTCGTTTTCGGTGAGTTCTCGCCAATCTCCTACAGCTAATTTTCCCAAACTTACATTCATGATGCGAATACGCTGTAAGCGAACCACATCATACCCAAAATATTCACACATTCGCCGTATCTGACGATTAAGCCCTTGAATTAAAATTATCCGAAAGACACATTCACCTTCTTTTTTTACAAAGCACTTTTTAGTTACCTGACCCAAAACAGGAACGCCCGAACTCATTTTTAGTACGAAATCATCCGTTATTGGTTTATTAACCGTTACGATATACTCTTTTTCATGCTCATTTCCGGCGCGCAATATTTTATTTACGATGTCTCCATTATTAGTTAAAAGAATAAGCCCTTCTGAATCTTTATCTAATCTACCAATGGGGAAAATGCGTTTTGGGAAGTTTAAAAAATCAATGATGTTATCTTTTGTTGTGCTTTCTGTTGTACTTACAATTCCAACAGGTTTATTCAGGGCGAGATAAATATCCTGACTGCGTTCTTTAATAACTCGTCCATCCACTTTAATTTCATCAGAATGTTCGACTTTTGTACCAATTGTTGCACGTTTACCATTTACAAAAACACGGCCTTGTTCAATCATGGAATCAGCTTCGCGGCGAGAACAAAGTCCGGTATCTGAAATAGCTTTATTCAGTCTTAACATCGTTTATTCGGCTATCACGATAAAAGTAAAACGTAGAGGTTTTGAGCCCTCAACCCCAAATTCTTTAACTAAAACGGTGAATTGATTTTCGCCTTTTTTTACCGGAAGCATCACTTGAGTTCCATATCCGATTGAATTTGTACCTAAAAACCATTCAATACTTAAGTTGTTCACATCCTGACGATTAACAGCCGGCATTGAAACCGTAGCAAAAGGATTGGCAGGATTCCATTTTACCATTTCTGCTTCGGGTTTATCATCAACTAAAGCAAGAGGAGGAAGCGTTTGAATCACAAAAGACTGAGATGCTAAAACAGAGTCGCGTGGAACCCAAACCCAACGAAAAGTTGACACGCCGGGTTGTGTAGCAGTCCAACTGTTTAGGAATTGGTCATTTACCATTAAACGAACATCACTTGGTGCAGCAACTGTTGCTTTGCTGAGTGAATACCCTTGAATTACATTTCGAGGAATATCAAACTCCAGATTTGGAGGTTCTGTTACAAAAATGGTTTTAGAGATGGAATCAGCGGCGTTGGCCAATTTAGTGCTGTCGTTTTGTACCAACTTAATCAGGTAAGCAGTTTTATCCAATTTGATACTTGTTGTATCGATACGTTTTCCATCCACAAACCAAGATGTAGCGAGGGTTTGGTTATCTGCATCGGTTGTTTGTGATGGTTTTAAATCGAGCCATTCGCCTTTAAATACTTGTTCGGGAAGTGTAAAATCAGCAATTGGAGGAGCGTTAACGTTGAACGATTCACGTTTACTCACCAAGCCTGATGTGACTCCCGAATTATCCATCACCACAAGTTCAAGGTTGTACGTGCCGGGTTTTAAAAAGCCCAACTGTGCTTCTAAACCTTTTCCAATAAATGCATCATTTAAAAACCACTCATAAGAAAGAATAAACCCGTCTTTATCTGAACTACCTTGAGCACGCACTCGAATGGATTGATTATCCGCATATACGGATTTTTTATCCCATGCAATTACGGGAGGATGATTTACCCGAATGGTTTTTTCCGCAAAGGAAATATTACAATCAGAACCGGTTTCAACTTCCACCAATAATTTTATGGTGTATAAACCTGAGGCAGGAGGATTAAAACTTTGTTTGAGCCCCTCAAGTTTTGTTTCAACGTTATTTTCATTGGTGATGACCCATTGAACTGATTTCGTTGTACCGCTTAAAATGGATGTAGAAGCATCTAAAGCAATTGGAGTTCTCGGATTCGACCACTCCGGAATCGTAAATCTTGCTTCGGGACCTTCAACTACACGAACTTGCGCCGTTGTAACACTAGTGTTAGAGCAATTTCCGCCATCAGAACCAATAACAGTTAACTGAACCGTATAAACTCCGGCTTTGCTGTACAGGTGTGTTACTTCGTTACCAAACCCCGAAGATTCATCTCCGAAATCCCATGAATAAGCTCCAATAGGACCGTTTGGATCGGTGCTTTTATTTCCATTCAAGGTAAGTGGTGTATTCACACAAATGGTTGTGTCAATTATATTTATACGTGCCGTTGGTGAGCCTGAAATTTTAACCGGAATTTTTGCAATTGTTGGTTCTGTTGCAATGCCATCACTTAAGGTTAAGGTTGCGACATAAATACCCGGTTTTTCATAAGTATGATACGGGTTATTATCGCGCGAGGTGTTGCCATCTCCAAAATCCCATTGAGTTGAAAATTGGTCTCCATCAGGGTCGAAGCTTTTTGCACTTGAGAAAATGATGATTTGTCCGGTACAGGATTCAATTAAGGAATCAACAACGGCCACAACCGGACGATTTATCAGTACATCTATACCGGTTGAAATACGACTATTTTTTAGATTATCCTGATCATCAACGGTAAGACCAATTTTATAATAACCAGCTTTGGGTGCATTCCATCGCAGTTGAGGGGCGTTACGCTCGCTTCCATCAGGTAAAATCCAAGTGAATGCCAAGGGTGAGCCATCTGCATCGTAACTTTTTGTGGCATCAAGTTCAATAACTTGTGAATTGGATACTATACGTTGTTCGGTAACGATAATCGGAGAAGCATTAACCCGAATTTCGGCCTCAATTGTGGTTTTGGAATTTCTCAATCCGTTCCCGTCGTCAGCTGTGATTTGAAAACGAAATGTGCCGGATTGAAGAAATTCGTGGGTTATTTCAGCGCCTTCGTACACTTGGTTATCACCAAAATCCCAGGTAAAACTCAAGTTTTTATCGTCTTCATCAAATGAATTGCTTGCAGAAAAACGAGTTTTTAGTCCCGGTTCCGTTACTGCAGGATTAGAATTCCAACGAACAACAGGGGCAACATTAACCCGAACTTTCTTTGATTTTTTATGAATAGCATCATCAAAACCGGAATTATCTTTCACGGTAAGTTCAATAATATGCTCACCGGGTTCATTAATGGCATATAGAACCTGAGCTCCTCTGCCAACAATTCGTCCCATATGATTCCACGTATATTCAGAAATAGAACCGTCTTCATCTGAGCTCGATCGTGCATCTAATTCAAGGTTTTCGCCGGGAGCTACAAGCGTTTTTAAGGTGAAATTTGCGGTTGGATTTTTGTTTACAAGTACTGTTTTCGTGATAGATTGCAGCGAGTTTGCCAAGTTTTGTCCGTCATCTACGGTAAGTGTAACTACATAAGTGCCTGCTTTTGCAAATTGATGAACAATTTGGCTGCCCTCACCTTTTTTTCCATCCCCAAAATCCCAAGTGAACGTGCTTACTGATTGGTCGGAATCTTTACTTTGGTCAGCTTTAAACAACACATCTGCACTGTTGGTTTTGTCCACGGAGGTAATCAATGGAACCGGTGCATCGTTTACGCGAATCGTTTTGGTGAGTGATTTAATGGAGTTTCCAACTCCTTGACCATCGTTTACCGTTAATTTAATGGTGTATTCACCGGGTTCTTGGAAACTGATAGCGTATTGATTATCACCGGAAACACGTCCATCTGAAATTTCCCAACTAACACTCAAGGCATCTGAATCGGGGTCTGAAGAGGATGATGCATTCAATCGAACCACTTGCTCGGGTGCAACTAAACTTGGAATGGTAAATTGTGGAACAGGAGGAGCATTTACTTTGAAAGAACGGCGAGTGATAAATTGTGCATTATTGGTACCAGAACCGTCATTAACTTGTAGAACGGCTTCAAACGTGCCACGTGTAGTATGGTTAATTTCAACCGTTTCAGCAGTTGAGCTGCCTTCTAAACCTTGAACCGACCAGGAAAATGACAAGGAATCACCATCAGAATCGAGTAAGGATGCCGCATAAAATGAAGTTTTTGTTCCTAATGCAACAATTTCGTCCAATTCGATTTCTGCATAGGGTTGCGTGTTTACACGAATTGAAAAAGTGGTGTCTGATGTGGAACAGGATGAACCCGGAGTTTTGTCATCCAACAATAAACGAATTTTGTATTCACCCGATGTGGATGCGGCAAAACTTAAATTGGGTGTATCGCCACGAAAAACGCCATCCACAAACCAGGCAAACGAAAGCGGACGATTTTCAGGGTCGCTGGATTTTGAAGCATCAATTCGAAGAATTTCTGAAGGTGAAATGACTGTTTTTATGCCTGAAACAGCCAATTGTGGTCTTTGATTTACAAATACAGAAGGAGTTATTCGTTGGTACAGTGGTGAATAGCGACCTAAAGTTGGGACTAAAACTTCCAGACTAACATCACCTGTTGCAGCAAATTCGTGTTTTACTTTTTCACCGGTGTAGCGTTGATTTTCAATAAACCAAACCGCTTTTTTGATATCGTACTCATATTCATTGGCAGAAAGACTCAAATCAAATAGAGCACAATTTGCACCTGTTACAGCAGTAAAACCGGGTGTATTTAAGGTTTCATTTTCTTTGATGATAGGATTGATAATCCACGGAGTTATCCCATTTTGGGTTTGTATGTCCATGTTATTCAATCGCTCTTTCGATCCGGTAAGTTCAAGCGCCCACGAATTTGGTAGTTCATATAAACTGTTTTGATACTCCAAAGGATTGGATATCACCGACCCAAATGCATCACGTAAACGAACCTTAGTATCTTCTTCACCGGTAACTACTAACGAGGGTGGCGTAACCGAATCAAATAATGGTTTTAATTGGATGATGTTGGTGGCTTGCGTTTTATATAAACCAATGGATAAATCCAAAGAAACCAAATCATAAACCTGCGCTGAAGTACCTGTGAAACGCACATTAAAGTTATTTACATCATCTCCCTCATCGGTGGTTACGCGTAAAATCCACCCTTGAGCAGAAGGATTTTCCA
Organism: uncultured Chitinophagales bacterium; assembly: GCA_964541325.1. Taxonomy (GTDB): domain Bacteria; phylum Bacteroidota; class Rhodothermia; order Balneolales; family M1805; genus M1805. The sequence continues at coordinate 13,448 of CAZIQX010000038.1, forward strand.
ACGTCAGTATTTCCACCCAACGATTCAGGTATTTTTGTTCAGCAGAAATAGCGATGGATTTTACAGCCTGCGATTCGTTCTGTGTAGGCATTAATGTGCTTTCATCTAACACATAGAGGGCTTCAAAAGGATATAAGGTAAACGTGGTTTGTGTACTTGGTCCACCTCGAAGAACGTCAGCAAATCCTCCGACACCCGCATCATATACCTCAAAGGTAGCAAGAGACTGCGTACCCGGTTTTTTGGGTTTTATCCAGATATCATAAATTCCTTTTTTCTCACCGGATTCCACCTTAGCCTGACGTCCGGAAATGGAAAAGTACACCTCTTGTGCTTGTGCCAAACCAAAAGGGATACTCATTAAACCTAAAACAACTAACAGTTTGCGTAACATCATGTTGGAGATCAATTCAATAAAAATTGTTTTTCAGCGATTACTTCACCCGTTTTTTTCAATATAAAGCGAAGTTGAATAAAATCAGCGTTTAAAGCTTGAAGTTGTAGTGCCCAATCCCAAGTTTGTCCACATTCTACTTTAAATACTTTCGAGCCAACGGAAGCTTCAACTAGTAAAGGTTCGTAGGCTTTACCGGATACTTGAATTACAGGCGCACGACGAACCGAGTTTCCCGAAACCGGAACAGACCAATTTAGTGCCCAAAGCTGTTCATCTTCCATTTTTATAATTCGCTTGGTTACCTGAGTTTTATTGTTGGAACGATCAGAAGCTTCAATTTCCAGAGATGCATTTTTTTCAGGTAATGGAATGGATAACCGAAACTTTCTTGAACGTTTAATTTTTACCGGTTTATTGTTAATGCGTAGTTGAGAACCCGTTTTAGTTATGCCTTCCAACGTAAATTGGTCATCTCGTGTAAAATATTCATTTGATAGTCCGTTTTTGAAGAAAATTGCCGGTGCTTGTGTGTCTTTATTTTTTAAAAGACGATAATTGGGGCTATCGGTGCCACGCAATCCAAGCTTATCATACGCTCTAAGACGAATATAACGGGTGCCGTCGGTGATATTTTCGAGCTTTAAACTCGTAGTTTTACTGGTATATCGTTCAATTCCATAAGTGAAAGCAGGAGTTGGGGAAATCTCAATTTCATAATACGATGCCTTTTCAACTTCCGTCCAGGTTAGAAACACGATGGGGTCGTACGTTAAGGAATCGGAGTTTGGCCAGGTTAATCTGGGAAATTCGAGCAGTTTAACAGGCGGAAGCGGTTCTTTTCCTCGTTCAACAACCGTTCCTTCGTTTTTGTTGAGTTCAACTTCAGCCGAAGCTACTCGAACCAAGGCGCTTCCTTCGTAATTGGAATAGGTTACACGGTCGTTTGTACCCTTTTCAGCATAAAATTTGGTTGAGTTTACCCGGGTTTCACTATCAGCGGCTTTTACGACAAAGTCGGTTTGTTGGCGCGATTTTGCAGAAAGAGAAGCTAAAAGTCCGCCATCGCTAATTTGAATTTCCGTTTCACTCGTGTTAGAAAGTTTATCAATTTTTGAAAGCCGGATAGTTGCAATCGTTTCGGGATTAATCATTACAAAACTGCCATCGGTAAAATCGAGTTTTGCATAGGATTTTTGGGCTGTTTTGATGCCATCCTGTTCGGCATACAAATCCCCTTTATCTGAACTATTCCAAGAGCTAATAATTCCTTTTCGTTTGAATACATCACCGGTTTTATCCGCTAAAATTGCTGAAACAGCCTCTTTTCGATTGGTTTCCGTAGCATTTTTTAGAGTGATGATGTGTTTTTGTAGCAATTCAGCCTCGGCGAGTGCTTGTTCTGTTTTACCTTCACGAACTGCTTTTTGAAAGCTTGCATAACTTTTTTCGTAGGTCTCTAACTCATTGGCTGCAAATACTTTTGCCCCATTTTTTATAAGCTCGGCAAAAAGATTTCGTTGGTTTAAAACCAAGGTCGTCTTTTCTTTAAATGTTGCTAGCCATAACTGATGCTCACCACTGATTTCAAATGAATTGGATTCAGGATGATAGATGGCTAAACTGCTTACAATCGGCCAAAAGTCTTCATGACCCGCCAGTGTGGTGCTTTCTTGTTGCAAGTCAGAGGCTTTAATACGTATCGACTTTTGCTGTTGTGCAAATGCTGAAACGGAACAAATTAAACCAAGCACCCCTAAAATCAGGTGTTTTTTCATGCTAGATTTCGTTCTCTGAGGCGATTTTATCCAATTCTTCATCTGTGGGGAAATATAAGATGAAACGTGACCCAAAGTCAGGTTCAGATTCAACTCGAACTTTTCCACCGTGTCGTTCCATAATTTCTTTTACATAGGCAAGACCCAAACCCGTTCCCGGTTTGTGTTGCGTTGTTTTTACCCGATAGAATTTATCAAACACTTTATCCAAATATTCTTGTGGTATGCCGTATCCAAAATCCGTGACACTTATTTTAATGAAAGATTGCTCACGAATGGCTTCAATGTGAATTTCACGGTTATCGTCGCCGTACTTTATGGCGTTCGACATCACGTTACGGAGGGCATCGAGAACCAGTATTTCCGAACCTAAAATGAATTGAGCATCATCACTGATTTGTACGTTAAAACGAATGTGCTGTTCGAGGCAAGCCGCTTGGAACGAGTCTTCCAATTGTTGAATAAAACCTCGTACGTATAAGGGCGAACGGTCGATTTGAAGCGATTTGGACTCCAATTTGCTGATTTGCAGAAAGCGTGAAATCAATTCGTTCATCTCATTAGCGCTGTTTAAAATGTATTCGAGATACAGTTTTTCGCGTTCTTTTTCGCTTAATGCTGATTGAATCAACTGGGAAAAGCCTATGATGGAGGCAACCGGATTTTTTAGCTCATGAACGATGATGGAAATCATTTCATTACGTTTGATGTCCATGGCCAATTCGTTCGTTAAATCGTAGAAAATGATTAAACTGCCATTATTTTCTGCGTTTCTTATATCCAGTTTGTACACTTTGAAATGATATAAACGTCGGTCGATGGTCGTCGCCTGCCATTCCATAACGGTATAAAACAAACCGGCATTTGAAGATGTGTTTTTACGTTTATCACGACTCTCTTCTTTAATTAAACTGCTTTTTTCCAAGGTTGACCAGTTATTGGGTAACGAAAAAGCAATTTCCTCAAAAAAGCGTTCGAGTTTTTCGTTTGCAAAAACTATGGCATCATTTTCGTCTAAAATGGCCACCATTTGATTCGCATAGCGCATTAACAAACGATTCCGTTCTTCTTCAGAAATGATTTTATCAATATTGATTTGTTGATAATGATGCAGTTTTCGACGAATTTCTTCAAAAATATGTGTGAGAGGCTCTAAATCGGGGAGCGTTGAAGTACGGACGGGTTTATCAAACTGATAATTTCCAAAAGGACTAATGTCCTGCGTTAAGTCGCGAATGGGTTTTTCGAGTTTTGAGGTTACATACAGAGCGCCAAGACCAATGATAAACAATGACGCAAATAGAATAACTAAAGATCGATTAAATAAAACCTGAATAGGTGCAGTGATTTCCGATTCATTTACAGCAATTCCATATTGATAGGGTGCAATTTGAAATGAATTATAGGTTACATACCGTGTTTGTTCGCCGTCATTTTGTTTTAGAATCCGTTGAATTTCAGTGAATTCGACCGGTGCAACAGCTTCTTTATGTTTATTTGAGTAAACAGGAATGCCTTCTTTCCAAATCAGAATTTCTGTTTTTTCCGAAACGGGAACGGTACTTACCATTTTATAGACATCGTCATCCTGAACTAACACATGTAAACTCAGAATCGCATCCTGTACGTTAAAGCTGTATGTTAAGTAAAGTAATTTTTCTTTAAACAACCAATTAAACGCCAAATTAGGTACAGATTTGCTTTCTACAAGACCGAGTTTCCAGATTTCCTCAATTGAATTGTAAGAACTGGAGAGTTGTTTAATTTGAGTGAAGAGACCACTTTTTTGATCCACAATCCGAATAAAAACAATATCAGGGAATAGGCGAATGTAGGTTTGTAGAACCGACTCAAGTTCGTTAGGATTGCGTTCCAACGTTTTGGATGCATCGGAAAGGACTTTTACCCAATCCTGAATGCGTAAATCTACTTCGTTAACAATTTGAGCGTGTAATTGTGAGACTTTTTCAATGCGTTCGTCAATCAAAGCTGTTTCATACGCCGGTTTAATTCCAAACCATGTAACAGAGGCAGAAATTATCAAAACGCTAAAAACAAGAACTAAAAGGCGGTATTTGAGTCTCACAAGTAGTTTTTAAAATGTTGAGACAGTAAGGTACTAAATCCAACGTAACCAAAATGTTAGATTTATTTATAATTTGATGATATAGTTTAGATTTTGTTGTAAGAGAATTGGGCTTTTTCTTAAAATGAAATCCAAAGTATGCTATTGTTGTAAGCTTTTTGATCCAAGATGTTGAATATATGAATGTGTAGAGATGAAGTAATTCAAAATATAATTACGATTCATTTTCGTAATAGATTTTATAGTATTTTCGCCCGTTTTCATCCGTTCCTTGTTCTATTAGTTCTCTATTTCCGTGAATGTAAATGTGGAAGTTCTTGTCTAGTTTTAGGACTTTTTTAAAAATCTTAGTTTGCTTTTTAACAGCTTGAGTTGAAATGGCAAAATTGTCGGATAATTCTACTTTATTTTCTTGCCTGTAGTTTTGGTCATACTTACGGAATAATTCAATTACCTTGCTTTCTCCAAAAACTTCTTGTTCAAATTCGTTCTTGTCAAATTTTTCGTGCTTTTTAAAATAGTCAACTGAGCGATTTAATAAGTCGATTTTATCCGCTTTGCTGAGTTCAACTTCTCCATCTAATTGCTTGGTTACGAATTGTTTTGTAATGCCTAGGAATTGATTGGTTTGGTGGTATTCGTTTTTTTTTGGTCGTACATTTAAAAAATCGTCTTTCCAATATTGGGCTTCATTTCCTCTATTTGTATTGTCAATAATTGAAAGTACATATCCATTATCCTTGTCGGTATTAAAAATTAAACAACCCTTGTCCAATTTATTTATGTTTATACCCTGCCTACTTTCCATCTCAAATCCGTCATTTATTTGTTCGATTTCGATAAAAGTATCTTTGTTCTCTGATTTAAAAAGGCCAATGGCATCAACTGTTTCACCTTTAAAAATACAGTCTTTGAAATAGACAACATAAAACTCTCCACTTTTAATTTTGGGGTGTAAACTTTGGTTATACAAATGCCTAGCTAAATTTATTGATTGCTCAATCAAATTATCAGGATAATCAAATATTTTTTTTACAGATGAGTAAACTTCACTCATTGACAAATCAATATCATGATAAAATTGATATAATTCATCTAATTTCAAGCAAGAAAAGAATAAATTTAATAGTGCAAAATTCAAATCATCACTAATACTGACAGGTGAATTTGAAATAATTAAATCATCTTGATAGAGTGTAT
>CAZIQX010000039.1:0-18795 GCA_964541325.1 uncultured Chitinophagales bacterium
TCAACTACAACCTTAACCTTTCTTCTGTCCAGTTTAACGGGGGCTATAACACGACGTGAATCCGCTTAAACCTAAAAACTTAAACCTGAAACCTGTTGATTGATACCTTTTCTTGATATCACTTATCAATGCACGAACATATTTACCAAATTCTATAGACTTTTTATTTTTGCAGCGAATTTCAAACTCAAATAGTAAAACAACATGGCAACATACATCTACAAACGCGAAGACGGATCCACTTTTGAAATCAATCAACGCATGACTGAGCCGGCCTTAACTACTTGTCCAACAACGGGTCAAGGTGTGAAGCGTGTAATAACCGGCGGTTCAGGTGTGGTGTACAAAGGCGAAGGTTGGTACGTAAAAGAGTACAAAAACACTGGCGCATCCAAACCTGCTGAAAAAGCTGAAGCTGCACCTGCGGCTTCAAGCACGTGTTGTGGCGGTGGTGCTTGCGCCGTTAACTAAGCATCAAAACATTTCTTTGAAAGGCGTCGGTGAAAACTAGACGCCTTTATTTGTATTCACAACACTGTAAATTTGAGTAACTCATCCGATATCACAAACTACTCTTCAAATCTTGTTGGCCAATAATTGCCATAATCTCAACAAAGCTATTATTAATTCGGTAATAAATGCTATCCACTCCACAAACACATCTTCTGTAGCCTGACTTAATATGATCAACTGATTCAAAAGCAAAGGGACGCTCAGCGATAAGATCAAATTGGTTAAAAAAATCTTCCAAATATGCATCAGCCTGTTCCTCTCCAAATGTAATCATCCCATACTGATGGATGCGAATTAAGTCCTCTTTCGCAGTATTGGATAATCGATAATTAGCCATGTAATCTGGCTTTTGATTCTGCTAAAATATCATCTTTAGAATCTGAAGTAAATCCACTTTTTTCGGCATTTTCTAGTTTTAATCGAAGCCAATCTATGCGCTGTTGTTGATGCCTTGCTTGACGAACCAAATCATTCACAAGTTCACTTTTACTTGAATACTCATTGGTTTCGACTTGAGATTTTAGCCATTCATCATTGGGCTCGGTTAAGGTAATGCTTTGTCTTGGCATGATACATTAGTTAAGATGTGGTGCAATATTGCATCAATATACTGATACTCACCAAATAAAGTGAACTATTGAATGCCTTTCTTTACCTCTCACTTAAACATCTATCATTTACACGCTCGCCTTCCAGAATAAACGTTTTCCAAAATTCTGTAATTATTTTCGCCATTCGGAATCGGCCGTTAAATGATCATTTTTCTTTGATGACATTAGATTTCCTTTAAATCAAAACCAAGTTAAGCATTAAACAAAGCGTGATTTTTATTGGACTGTGCAACAGGGATGCGGCGGGCTTGGTGCGAGCGAAGCGAGCACGGAGGAGGAATCGACGACCCCAAAGCAGCCCGACCCGAACGAGCATAAGAGTCTTAAGACTCTCGGTACATAGTAGCAGCAACAAACTGCAACCCTTATCAAAACATTTGCGAGTGAGGGAGTTGCCCAAATAGAAAAAACAAATAAAGTCGGCGAGGTTTAAAGTAATAGGATGTAACTGATTTGTTTATTTAAGTGATATAAACTACAAGGAAAGTTTCCCGTTTGTTACTTCAATTAATAACCTTATCAATAACCTTTCCTCCATTGGCTTCCAGCAATTCCGCAAACTCAGTAAGCGCTTGTTCTAGAATCGCAAAATCAGCTTTTGCAGGAAAATAAATCGCCACACCAATTCGAGTTGTATTTGCGTCGGTCTTGGTTAGCATCGAATCTTTCACCGGGTTTACAATCGGTTCTGCTTTGCCATCAATCATACGAAAACCGGTTATTAAGTCGGTCACTGAAATGGTCTGACCCGTGGGGTTAAAAACATATTCTTCACCTTCGTATCCCGGACGAAAAACAAACTCCTCTGAGTCGGCTTTGTCCACATCCCACAACGAAATCGGCAAGACGTATTTCATAGAAATGTAATTGTTGATATCCACCAAAGTGTTGATGCGCGGGAAATTATCCTCCTGAGCAGTGCGCAGCAAATATTCCGAAGCCGGTTTGGCGCGTCCGGTTGGTTTGTAGGTTTGAAAGCGTAGCATGTCTCGTGCGGCCATCCGAAGCAAATCTTCTGCAGGTTCTAATTCAGCGTGTGAGCGTTTGGTTAATGTTTCGGCGAGACGAGCCTCTAATAACTCAAGAGGATCAGTTGGATGCAGATTTTCGGCATACAGAAAACCTATTTTTACCAGATTGAGCGGATGTTGAACACTAATTTTCATGATTTTTTTTTCATTAAACGGGTTGCTTCGCGGATACTGAGTGGTTTTAAGGGATGTGAATCTACAAATTGCTGAACCCATGCAGGATTTACACGACTATAATCTCGCAAGATCCAACCAATAGCTTTTTGAATGAAAAACTCCTTTGATTTACTAAACTGAACTATGATATCACTCAATAAATCGGTGTCGAGGTCTTTTTTATACTTGAGTTGAAATAATATAGCTGTCCGGTTTAACCACATCGACTCGTGATTTCTCCAGCGTTCAATCCAATCGGGAATTGCCTCAGGTTGACGTTTCAAGAGAGGCCCCACCACATTGGTTGCCAGCATATCGACGGTATCCCACCAGGAATGAGTGAGAATAACACGCTCGAGTTCTACTAAATCGTGTGATGTGTTTGCCCGTTGAAATTTCAGTAAGATATCTACCGCCAGTTGATGCCATTCACGTTCGGGTTTATCTAAACAGGCAAAAACCAACTCAAACCGATGTTCTTTGATGATTTTTGGATGATTCTTTAGTGCGTTTTTCAGAATCTCGCGTCGTAGTGGTGTTTTAATGCCATAGAACGGGAAGTGGTTTTTCATGTACTTCGCCATGAAATAAGCATTCTCATCGTTTCTGAGTAACTCAAACTCCTGTTCAATTACTCGAATACTATCTTGTACTTGTGTGTTCATTCTACTTGGTTTGAAAACGTTTCAGCAAGTTCATGGGCTTTTGTAATACAATCACTTAAGCTGATACCTTTTACCCAATTCCCTGAAAAATGGATTCCAGGATTGGCCGTTTCCATCGCTTTTATGGCTTCTTTAAATCGGTCGTAATCGGTTGTGTATTGTGGGATGGCTTTCGGCCAACGAATGATTTTAGTGTAAATCGGTTTTTCTTGAGCTCCCAACAATTCCTGATGTTCCTGAAAAACCAAATCGAGTAATTCAGAATCTTCTTTGAGTGCAACTTCAGGCTGACGAGCACCACCAATAAAACTTGTAATTAATACCTGATTGGACGCTGCACGTCCATCAAAAATGGAGGAAGAAAACAATCCACCCAAAATGTTACGTGTTTCTTTTTCCGGGGTGAGATATCCAAATCCATCTAAAGGATGCTGAATTGACGAACGAGAATAACCTGTTTGAACAACGGTTACCGGTGGATAATAAATTTCTTTCAAGATATGACGCTCATCGTTTTTAAGATGACCAAATCGCAACTCGTGTAAACGATGTGCAGGAATAGTAACAATGAGTTGTTCAACATCAATGCTTTCGTCGGAATTTTGTAAAAGAATGCTCCAACCGTCATGTACTTTATGAATTTGATCGATTGTTGCTTGTAGATGAATACATTCCGATAAAGATGTGGCAAGGGTTTGAATTAATTCAGCTAAGCCATTTCTAAAAGAGATCATAGGAGCGCGATTTTTGGCAACTTCACCCCGTTTTTTTCGCTCTTTTGCACCTTTTAGCTGTCCTTTGATGAGTGAGCCATAAGCTTGTTCCAAATCATATAACTTAGCAAAAGCATGACGCACACTGAGTTGCATCGGGTCGCCTGCATAAACACCTGCTACAAACGGGTTAATTGCGTAATCCAAAAACTCAGAACCCAAACGGCGCTTTACAAAATCACCGAGTGATTCATTGGGATTCTTTCCAGCTTTGATAAATGGCTCTTTCAATAAACGAAATTTCGCTTTCCAGCTAAAAAGTGGAGTTTTTAAAAATGCTCCTGGTGAAGTTGGAAGAGCATTCAAGGTGCCATTTTTAACGATATATCGGTTTTTTGCTTCCGGTTTAGCTTCTAGTACTTCGTTTTGCAACGATAAATCGTTGATAAGTTCCTGAATGATATCACTAGTTACTAATAGGGAATTGGGACCATGTTCAACTAAAAATGAATCCTCCCAACTCGACTGAACAGCTCCTCCGGCTCGGGGAGATGACTCCAATACAATAACGTCGTGATTTTTTTTTCGCAGAAAATGAGCCAAACTTAATCCGCTAATTCCTGAACCGATAATGCCAATTCGCATAAACCTGAATTTGGTGAGCTTTTTACAGGGTGAAAAATATCTCAAATTGTAATCAATCCCATCAATTATTAGGTATTAACTGTAAAGCATTAACTATTTTATTCAGTAATAATGCTAATTGACTCAAGGATTTATGAGCACTTTTTTGTAACATCTTGTTTCTAGGCAGTATGCTGAGTAATTAAACCATGATTTTCATGCGTTATCGTGATTTTGTCTTTTTACTTTTTGCTTCTTTATTAGGTTTTACACAGTGTAGTAGTATTCCATTTTTTGGTAAAGGGGATTCCGATGGATTCACAGAACAAGCCCTTGCTTATTATGTGCCCGAACAGCGAACAGATTTTGTAGCCAGAAAAACCGTTAAAGTAAAAGGAGAGCTCAATAAAATTGTTAATCTCGTTTCAGAATTATTGAAAGAAGAGATGTCAGCTCAAACGAGTGTTATTCGAAACACATCAAGTGGAGCTGAATTTGGTGGAACACGCGATTTGCTCAAAATTGTAACTTCTCCGACTCGAGTAGATTCTATTGAAGCCTTTAAAAAACACTTTATGTTGGGTTATTATCTGTTGGAGGATCCTAAATACATCATTAAACCTGAAAACATGTTCTACACTGTCGAAAGTAATGTGAGTGTACGTGGTCAGGATTTCTTCATTGAATTCAAATTACAAGGTTCCGTGAATTGGCGTGTTTATGAATTGGGCAAAAAAGGAAAAGAGAAAAAGCTTCCTGAAGATTTTAATACTAAAATTGGCGTTGGAGAGTATCGGGCTGAAAAGGAAATTAAAAAGATATCTCGTGTTGGTAACGAAATTTCCGAGTTCGAGAAAATTGTAGTTCCTGTAAAGGATCAGCCTATTTCAAGAGGAACAACCGAAATAGAATTAATAGATAAAATAATGGAGCGTTTTGCTATTAATAATGTTCCTGCGTCCGTTTATCTCCAATAAGTTGATGAACGTACTAAAGCAAAAAAGCCCGATTAATCGGGCTTTTTTGCTTTAAAGAGGTGTTACACAAGGATTTTATAATTCCATTTCATGACCATCATATCTGCAGTTGTATGCAGCTGCAAGATCGTCCATAGCTTCGGTTAGTTCTAAAAACGAAGACTCCTGAACTACTAATACTTTAGCACCAATCAATAAAAACTCGTCACGGTCTGAGGCACTTTGCACAACGGAAACGATTGAGAAACCTTTATTTTGCATCACGGCTGCAAGGCGATAAATGTCGTATTCCTCACCAAAAAACCAGAATGTTACCTCTCGGGGTTCCTCGGGGTGGTCGGAAAACGCACCTAGCAATTCCAAAAGTTTGATCTCGGCTTTTCTTCGCATTTCCATGGATTTGAAATAGTTCAGTTGCATAAAATAGGCCTTTAAAGATCACATTTTTTTCTTCATCTTGCGAATAGAAAGCAGGGTTCGTATTCTGCAACTCACCATTTTCTGTTCACAAAATTATGTTTTACATGAAAGCCTTATCGGTTACCGCATTACTGACTTTATTTTTATTTCCACAATTTATTTGGGCTCAGAACTATCCGGAACTTCCCAATCTAAAAGAAGAGGCGGCATGGATTGACCAAGTAATTTTATGGCGAATGGAATCGGTTTTGCCCGAAATTATGAAACGAGAAAACGTGGATATGTGGATTGTAATGGCTCGTGAATACAACGAAGATCCCGTTATCCGTACCATGTTACCGGCTACTTGGTTTGCAGCACGACGCAGAACAATTTTGGTTTTTATAAGAAGTGGCGATAAGGTTGAGCGTTTTGCAATTGCTCGTTACGATATCGGAAAGTTGTTTAAAAAGAACTGGAATCCCGAAAAACAACCCAACCAACTCAAGCGATTGGCAGATATGGTCCTCATCCATAATCCGGAAAAAATTGCACTAAATTACTCTAATACTTTTGCCCAGGCTGATGGTATCACTTATTCGGAATATCAGGCTTTTATGAAAGAGTTACGACCCGAGTTTCATAAATCAGTGGTGAGTGGAGAAAGACTTGCTGTGGCTTGGCTGGAAACTCGAATTCCAGAGGAAATTGAAATGATGCAAAAACTTACAGCCACAGGACATGAGCTAATTCGTAGAGGATTTTCTTCCGAAGTGATAAAACCGGGTGAAACATCTACTGAAGATGTAGTTTGGTGGTTTCGCGAAGAAATTCGTCGATTAGGTTTACAGACATGGTTTCATCCCACCGTTGATGTACAACGAATTCAAGCACCGATAAAAGACGATGATTTTTCCAGCAAAGATCCGTCAAGCATGATTCAATATGGCGATTTATTACATGTTGATATTGGGATTACTTACGCTAGACTCAACACAGATCAACAACAACATGCCTATGTTCTTTGGCCGCAAGAAACTGATGCGCCTCAGGATTTAAAAGATGCTTTAAAAGTGGGTAATCGATTGCAAGACCATCTTACACAGGCATTTAAAACAGGTCGTTCGGGAAATGAAGTGCTACGAATAGCCCGTGAAAATGCAATCAAAGATGGAATAAAGCCAAGTATTTATACTCATCCATTGGGGTTTTACGGACATGCTGCCGGACCAACCATAGGTTTATGGGATAATCAAGGAATTGTGAATGGATCAGGTGAATATCCAGTTCAGCCGCGAACCGGATATAGTATCGAGTTAAATGCCACGGTTCCCATTCCATCCTGGAATAAAGAAATCAAAATTATGTTGGAGGAAAACGCTTGGTTCGATGGTGAAATGGTTCATTATTATAATGGACGTCAAACAGACTTAATTTTAATTCGTTAAGTTTCATAGATAGTAAATCCCCAATCTAAAACCCTGTATTATGTCACGTTCTTCAGCTTCCATTTTAGGTTTATCACTTATCATTGCATTTTTTGTAATGGGTATGTTTTGGCGTTCAAATTACAGTATGAATCAAACGATTACCGTTACCGGTTCGGCAAAAATTCCGATTACTTCTAATTTTGCATCATTAGGAATTGAGTTGGAATCACAAGAAACGACGGCTGCCAAAGCTTATCAGGAGTTACAAAAACAGATTCCATTTGTACTCGAGTATCTAAAGAAGAATGGCATATCAGATGAACAAATTAAACGATTCCCTGTTACGAATTGGGATATCAAAGAATACACAAATTCGGGAAATATGACAGGTAGAACCCTGTATTGGCGCTACGGACAACGATTTGAAATCGAATCATCTGATGTGTTTAAAATCCAATCCTTGTCCAACGATTTAGCGGCATTGGTAACCCAAGGTGTAAACATCCGAATTAACCCTCCTCAATTTTTATTTACTTATTTAGATGAAATCAAGATCAAAATACAAGCGGCGGCTGCAGAAAATGCGACCCTTCGTGCACGAAATATTGCTGAAGCAACTGGACGTTCTTTGGGTGCTTTAAGTGGCGCTCGAATGGGTGTTTTGCAAATTACGCCTGTTAACTCCAACGAAGTTTCCGGTTATGGAATTAATGATGTTACCTCCATTGAAAAAGAAGTAACCGGCGTAGTTCAGGCTACTTTCCGAATCGAGTAAATGTAAACGGTGTGAATTTTGCACGCCTTCCAATAATGGATAGTTATCTATTGATGGTGTTCCAATATGATAAAAAATCTACAGATCCACTGAATTGAGAGGAAATCATTGATACTTTCCTTGATAATTTTCTTACTTCAACTCTCTATTGCCTTTGATGACCTTGACCAACATGTTGAAGCCACGCCCCATGCTGTGGAGCAAAGCTCTGAAAAACTGACTCGGTATCTCATCAAACCTACAAAAAACGAAACTGAAAAAGCGTATGTGATTTATGCATGGATTGCTCAAAACATTCGATATGATGTACGAGCTTATCGTCGTGGTATTCGATCAAACCGAGATGAGCAAGTGCTTCGTTATCGAGTTGCTGTGTGTGAGGGTTATGCCTCATTATTCGACAAGATGGCAAAACAAGCTGGTTTGAAAACCCAAATTATCTCCGGAAGAGCAAGGAGTTCGCAAGATGCACAAAACTTTGTTCCGCATGCTTGGAATGCCGTTTTTACCAATGGAATGTGGAACTTGATTGATGCAACCTGGGGCTCGGGGCATTTAACAGCTAACGAAACAGCGTTTGAACCCGAATTTGACCGGCACTATTTTTTTGTTAAGCCGGAAGTGTTGATTGCAAGCCATCTTCCGGATGATACCAAATGGCAACTGCTTAAAAAACCGGTAACAGAATCGGAAGTAAGCACGATGATTCAGGGAACATCCGAATTTCACCGTTGGCAAATCAGGCCCTTAACTCATCTGAAGAACACCTTTGAATCCAATGGATTCGAGCAAATTTCGATTAAAGTACCTAACTCAATTTATATTGCTGTTTTGTTGGGGGATAGGAGTGGAAATCCACTGCCGGGTGAACAAACCTTTATTATCAGAAAAGATGAATACATGGATGTGTTGGTAAGTTTGCCTCAAAAAGGGGTCTATTCCCTTACACTTTTTGGTAAAGAAAATGCCCAGGTAAAAGAGTATGGAAATTTATTTACTTACACGATTCAAGCAAATAACGGCTCTAAACGCCGTTTCCCTCTCACGTATGAATCCTATGCGGTAAACCCTTTTAATTTGATTGAGCCTTTTCCGGGTGTGCTTTCGTCACGCGATTCCTTGTTTTTTGATATGGAGTCTTCGGCATTTAAAAGTATGGTGCTTTTTGAAGGCAATCGTGTAATTGAGCTTGATAAGGTTGGAAATCGATTTTCAAAAAAAGTACTATTAGAGAGAGGAAAAGTGCAGTTAGGCGGAAATAATTCGAATGCGAACAGCTATGAAATCTTGATGGAATTTGAAGTAGAATAATGTGCTAGCAGTGAAAACCTTACAATGTTGGAATCTAATTCCAATATTGTAAGAATATAATAGGAATTTCGAAGAAAAAAACTTACAATTATGGAGTTGTAATCCAATATTGTAAAAATGATTCGTCGTACTGTTGAGAAAAAGCTTCAAAAATTAGCTAGCCAATTCAAGGCTATTGCAGTAGTCGGTCCACGTCAGTCTGGTAAAACTACATTGTGCAGACATATTTTCCCGCATTTGCCTTATGTAAGTTTTGAAAATCCTGATGTCCGACAATTTGCAATAGATGACCCAAGAGGGTTTGTTACTACCTACAAAGAAGGTGCTATTTTTGACGAAATGCAGAGAATGCCAGACTTGTTTTCCTATATGCAACAAGTTTTAGATGAGATGCATGAGGTTGGCAGGTTTGTTTTTACAGGGTCTAATCATTTTTTGCTTCAACAATCTATCTCACAATCCTTAGCGGGACGAGTTGCTTATGTTGAATTACTGCCATTTTCATATGAAGAAATACAATCAAAGAAAGAGTTACGTCTTGATTTATATTTATTGAATGGCTCATATCCACCTATTTATGACCAACCTGTTGATGCACAAATATGGCTTAAAAACTATTATCAAACCTATGTAGAAAAGGATGTTCGGCTAATAAAGAATATAAATAATTTGAATGCTTTTGAGCGCTTGTTAAAACTGTTAGCAGCTAGAGTTGGACAGTTATTAAACTACCAGAGTTTAGCCGTTGAAGTAGGTGTTGATAATAAAACTATTCAGTCGTGGATTGGCATTTTAGAGTCGAGTTTTATTGTGTACAGGCTTGCACCACACTTTCAGAATTTTTCAAAACGAGTGGTTAAAATGCCAAAGCTGTACTTTTACGATACAGGCTTGGTATCCTCAATCTTGAATATATCTTCAGAAGACATTTTGCAGACTCATATTTATAAAGGGGCATTATTTGAGAATATGATTATTAATGAATTGCTGAAGCTAAAAGCGAATACAGAAAGTAAATTCGATCTTTATTTTTGGAGAGATCATGTTGGAAATGAAATTGACTTGGTAATTGATAATGGACGCACATTGTATCCTATTGAGTGTAAATCCGGTGCTACAATTGTATCAGAGTTTTCAAAATCCATAGAAAAATGGTTTAAAATAAGTGGTCAAAATAGAGGTACAGTGATGTATGCAGGAGATATGATTCAAAAGCGTTCAAATGGGGTCACTTTTTTACCCTGGAATAAGTTATCTCAACTCCAAGCCATAACATCCGCATAAAATTCTCAATATCTTTGCTTCTAAAATCATCAACCTAAAGAAATTCACCTGTGATTAACCGCGACGACATGCGCGCCAAACCAGAATGGCGCGATTGGAAATGGCAATTAAGAAATCGAATTAATACTCCTGAAGCATTAGGCGAGTGGATTAATTATACGGATGATGAACTCAAAGCAATTCATGAAACACAGGCTTATTTTCGCTGGCAAATCACACCCTACTATGCTTCTTTGATGGATCCGAACGACCCGAATTGCCCGATTCGTAAACAGGTTGTTCCGAAAATGGACGAACTGTCGGATGATTTGCCGCTTGATGCACTCGACCCACTTGAAGAATTGGCGCACTCTCCGGTTAAAAACGTGATTCACAATTATAACGATCGCGTGGCTTTTTGTGTGGCCGCAGAATGTGCCGTGTATTGCCGATATTGCCTGAGAAAACGTATGGTTGGCGATTCTGAATATGCTATGAATAAAGCAGAATTGCAGGAGGGCATCGATTACATTGCTCGAACTCCTCAAATTCGTGATGTACTCTTAACCGGTGGAGATCCACTGATTTTAAGTGATTCAAATTTAGAGTGGATTATATCACGACTACGCGCTATTCCTCACGTTGAGCTTATTCGAATTGGTTCACGTTTGCCGGTGCTAAATCCGTTCAGAATTACCGACTCTCTTTGTGAAATCATTTCAAAATATCATCCGATTTGGGTAAACACTCATTACAATCATCCAAAAGAGTTAACACCGGAAGCCGCTGAAGCTTGTGATAAAATAACACGTGCCGGTGCGCCACTTGGAAATCAAACGGTGTTGCTTAAAGGAGTGAATAATTCCTCAGAAACGTTGCGAAACTTATTCAACGGACTCGTGAAAATGCGTGTGCGTCCGTACTATCTCGATCAGGCACAAGAAATTGGCGGTACGAAGCATTTCAGAACAACAATTGAAGAAGGAAAACAAATCATGAATGAATTGCGTGGTACTACTTCGGGATTTGCGATTCCAACGTATGTTCTTGATACCCCTTACGGAAAAGTACCTTTAACTCCTGATGGTTATGTTCAACGGGAAGGCGATTTCGTGGAAGTTAAAAGTTACAGTGGTAGGCATTGGAAAGAGCACAATCCATTATAAATCCATCAAAAACCCAGAGTAAATCCAATACCATAGTGCATAAACCAATCCTGTTCGCCCGGTTGAGTCATGAACCCAATTTCAGGACGAATCCGAAAACCTTGATTTCCTAATGCTAAACCGGTATTTGCTGCTAGCAAAACATCGGCATCATCAGCAAAATTAAACAGAATTTTGGCGCTTTGAGTGAGTCTCGCATATGGATGAATATCATACGAAATCAACATCGTAGGATGAAAATGAATGGTTGTGCCATCAAAGTTACTGTCTATGCTTCGTTTTTTGTTCGTGTTTAGATAGAACATCGAACCAAAAGGGAAATAGAAGGCTACGTGTTGCTGAATCACTTCAATTTTGGGACCCACTGCAAAAAAGAAAACATCATCCGGTTTAAGCGCATCATCATTGCCATCCGGGGAGAAAAACAGAGAATTTGTTGTGATGAAGCCTGCAAATCCACGCAAATCTACCGCATCCAATAAACCGTATGTGGCATATAAGGTTGTTGTATGTTGAAGTGCTATAGCTTGGTCATCGAACGATTCGTCTGATATTCCTTCCCAAAAATCAGCAGGAGTGGCAAAGCGATTCAGTGTATCTGCAAAAAGAGCAGTTTGGGAATACGAAGCACCTAACTCAACTTTTCCTTTTCCTTCAGTACGGGCGTCGGTAAAATCGGAAAAAACAGGAGCACATGCATAGCTTAATCCTATTAGGCTTACAACAAGCGCATTAACTACATGTCTCATAGTATAGAATCTAAATGAAAAGATGTTACTAAAATAAGAAAAAGACTTCTTGGTATTTTAGAACATAGGCAAAAAGAGATGTAAAATCTAAATCAAAAATAAATTGTTTTTAAATTGGTAGAAAAATTATACATTGTGTATAAAATATAATAAACATACACACAATGCGCACCAACATTGATATCGACGACGAGTTGATGAACACAATTTTAGAATCAGGCCTCTATCACACCAAAAAAGATGCAGTAGAAGCAGGCTTAACATTGTTAAAGCATAAAATCGCACAACATGAACTCCTAAAAATGCGTGGTATGGTTACGTTTTTCGATGATGAGGTGTACACAAGCCGTACATCCTATCCCGAATTTTCAAAAGTAGCAGAGGGTCGGGGTTCCTGATGATTTTGGTGGATTCCTCTGTTTGGATTGCCTTTTTAAAGAATAGTCCGATACCACAAGTTGAAAAATTAAATCACGCTTTGCAAAACGATTTTGTTTTAATGTGCGAAGTGGTTTCCATGGAAGTCTTGCGTGGTATTAGTAATGACCAACAGTTCAAAAAAATAAAAAATCTGTTTTTGACCTTAGAACAAGTGGAAGTTTCACACCACAAGGCGTGGATGGAATCGGTGGATTGGTTTCGAACGATTCGTAAAGAGGGTTACACAGTTCGCTCTCAAATGGATATCCTTTTAGCATTATTTTGCCATAAAAGTGGTGTTGCCTTGTTACATAATGACCATGATTTTGATTTGATTAAGGAGTTTTATCCGTTTCAAATAGTGTGAGGAAAGTCTAGTGCAAAAATTAGTTCACAATTCTTTTACATCTTGACGTTTATTCGTGCTTCTTGTAATGAAACACCTCTCCATGTTCAGGATGTAAACTTCATGCTTCTGTAAAAAGCAAGCCTTAAAATTTGAATAGCTCAAAAAAGAGGCACCCTTTCAATAGTGTACGTTCAATGTTAAATGGTTAAAAAATCGCATTGAGCAATTTAAGTTCGTAGTAACAATAACACCTTTTAACAAAGAACTACTCAAAATCATAAGGTGAGATTTGTTTACGTTAAGTGCACATTTCGAATAGACCCTACAATATATTTTTGAGTAGAAATAATAGTTGCCGTATTCGGTTGAATTTTCAGATTAACCCGCAATGAATTAAATGCATTTAAAATAAATTGTGCGAGTTCTTCCGGGTCGTGTTCAAAGCTGATTTCACCATTTCGTTGCCCCAAAACAATGGATTTCTCCAATCTCAGTTGCAATTCCTTAAGATATTGAAGCGCAATAGTTCGAATAGAAGCTTCATGTGGTGCAACTTCAACAATCGTGTTTACTAAAAAACATCCCCAACGTAAAGGTGGTTGATGCTGTTCAGGAATGATCAGTTCAAAAAACTTGGATAAGGCATGTAATTGACCTGCATCAGATTTAAAAACACCAAAGAATTCTGCTAAATAGGTTTGCCGATAATAATGCATACACTCTAAATACAGGGCTTCTTTATCGCCAAAAGCTTCATACAAACTGGAGCGATTTACATGAGAAACATCTGTAATTTCCTGAATTCCGGTGTTATAGTAGCCTTTTTGCCAAAATAACATCAGGCTGTTCTTAATCACTTCTTCACGTGAAAATAGTTTTGGACGTGGCATTGTTTTTTATTTTGAACCAATTGTTCCAAAATAAGACATCACATAGCTTAAGTCAAAACGATCTATCGCTTTTGGTTGATTTGGAAAAGTAGCCCGATTGGTAGTACTAACTATCAAAATGAGGATAAATCGAAGAATGGCAATCTTTTTTGATGATTTCAATTCCTTTTGTTTTGATAAAGTAATTTCTCGCATTTTCAACGATACAGAATTCATTTACTTTTATATTGTTGGAGTTTACTCTAATGGTAAGGTAGTGTTCATTAGAGTCTATGATACACTTTTCTGAACACTCTCAATGGCAATCATGTGCCAATCAAAACACTTACAAACATACTCAGTTTGCTTCCGCTCATCTGTGTATCTTATCCACAAAAAAATGCTCGAACCCGGCCGATTTAATACTCTTTCTGTACTACGCGAGACTTCAGTTGGTCTATTTCTTGGTGATAATGAAGGTGGCGAAGTCCTTCTTCCTAAAAAATATATCCCTGAAAATACCACCGTTGGCGATCAAATTGATGTTTTTTTATATCATGATAGCGAAGACCGACTCATAGCAACCACCTTAATGCCCACGATTCAACTTCATCAATTTGAAGTGTTAACATGCATTGATGTGAGCAAGAACGGCGCTTTTATGGATTGGGGACTCGAAAAACATCTGCTTGTCCCACATAATGAGCAACGTGTTGAAATGGAAATAGGTAGTAACTATCTGGTGTATTTGTATGAAGATGAAAAAACGGGACGTTTAGCCGGCTCGAGCAAGGTGTATCAATTTTTGAGCAATGATTATCTCACTGTAAAAGAAAAAGACGAGGTTGAACTCATTATTTTAGACAAAACCGATTTGGGCTACAATGCGATTATCAATGAAGTTCACAAAGGCTTGATTTATGAAAATCAGGTGTTTAAGCCATTAGAATATGGTCAACGTGTGAAAGGGTATGTGTTTGCCATTCGCGACGAAAATAAAATTGATTTGCGTTTACAACGTGTCGGATTACAAGGAGCTCGAGACAGTGCAGAAATTATTCTGGAAAAGCTTAAAGAGCAGGATGGATTTTTACCACTTCACGATAAAAGCTCGGCTGATGATATCTATCAAAGCCTTCAAATGAGTAAAAAACAATTTAAACGCGCGGTTGGTAATTTGTATAAGTCAGGGAAAATTACACTTGAGGAAAAAGGTGTACGTTTGAAATAAAAAAAGCCCCACGAATTTCGCAGGGCCTCTCAACCTGTTAAGCTTGGCTCAAATTAAGCCAGTTCCTGAACCACAATCTCGGGCTCAAAATGGATTTTAGTTAGAATGGAATTTGAGATTAAGCATGCTTTTTCACTCATTTCCAAAATGCGAAGTGCTCGGGCTTCATTTTCCGGATTATCAATCACTAATCGTGGTTTTAAGGTGATTTCCGTAACCATAAACTTTTTTTCAATTCGGTCAACTACGCCATTTGCGCCGCAACTGAATTCGATGTACTCAAATTTTGAATTTTCAGCAACGGCAAGAAAGGTAGTCATCAAACAGCTTGAGACAGCCGCCACAAATAAATGTTCGGGCGACCAAAGTCCGGCAATTCCTTTGGGAAAGTCTGGTGGTGTTACTACTTCAATAGATGTTTCGAGTTCGGGAGAGGAAACAACTCCTTTGCGGTCAGCAATCCATTGAAGGTCAACGTTATAACTGTGTTCTGCGCTCATACTAAACGATACTTGGTTAAGAATTGATTTATTGCAAGATATAAAAATCAGACAAAATTGTCTGTGATTTCAGTTACATAAAAAAAGGGATTTCTGCCGAAACAAAAATCCCTTAATCTATTCTGGATTAAGCGACTACAGGAGTTTGCTTAACTTCTTTTTTTGCTTCAGCTTTTAAATGAGATTGTGCCGCTGCAAGACGAGCAATCGGTACACGGAATGGAGAACATGAAACGTAATCCAATCCGATATTATAGCAGAAATCGATGCTATGTGGGTCGCCACCATGTTCACCGCAAATACCTACTTTTAGTTTCGGATTTACTTGGCGTCCACGTTCTTTAGCAATCTGAACTAATTGACCCACACCTTCTACATCAAGAACCTGAAATGGGTCAACCGGCAGAATTTTTTCGCTGATGTAATGCATTAGGAATTTACCGGCATCATCACGGCTATAACCAAAAGTCATTTGGGTTAAGTCGTTGGTTCCGAATGAGAAGAACTCAGCATGTTCGGCAATTCTATCTGCGGTTAATGCTGCACGAGGTACTTCAATCATCGTTCCGATTTTGTAATCAATCACTTTGCCGTATTTGGCAAATGTTTTTTCCGCAACTTCTTTAATGATAGTAGCTTGATGATCGTATTCCTCAACCGTACCCACTAAAGGAATCATGATTTCAGGAATCACCGACAATCCTTCAAGGCTGAGTTCAACCGCTGCTTCGAGAATAGCTGTTGCTTGCATTTCGGTGATTTCAGGGTGAGTGATACCTAAACGGCAACCTCTATGGCCCAACATCGGGTTGAATTCTTTAAGCTGCAATACTTTGGTGCGCATCAACTTGGCAGGGATATCCAATTCGTGAGCTACGTGAATAATTTCCTCGTCGGTATGAGGTAAAAATTCATGCAAAGGTGGATCGAGTAAACGAATGGTAACAGGTAAGCCGGCCATTGCTCTGAAAATTCCCAAGAAGTCGTCTTTTTGGAAAGGTAATAGCGTAATAAGAGCTTCTTTGCGTTCACTAACCGATTCAGATAAAATCATGCGACGCATGGCATTAATACGCTCCGGAGCAAAGAACATGTGCTCAGTGCGGCACAATCCAATCCCAACAGCACCGTGATTTCGTGCAACCAAAGCATCTGCTGGAGAGTCGGCGTTTGTACGAACATCTAAAGTGCGGAAACGTTCAACCCACGACATAAATAAGTGATAATTATCATCAAAAGCGGGTTCAGTAAGTTCTTTTTTTCCAACAAGAACAATACCGGTAGAACCATCAATAGAAATATAATCGCCTTCTTTTACGGTTACGGTACCGTTTGTGAAAGAACGTTTTTTATAGTTGATGGTGATATCGGAACAGCCGGCTACACAAGGTTTACCCCAGCCACGTGCAACTACGGCAGCGTGGGAGGTCATACCACCACGAGACGTAAGAATACCCTGAGCTGCGGCCATACCACCCACATCTTCAGGAGAGGTTTCTACACGGACGAGAATAACTTTTTCGCCATTAGCAGCTGCTTTTTCGGCTTCATCAGATGATAAAATCACTTTTCCTACAGCAGCACCCGGAGAAGCAGGTAATCCATTACCAATAACTTCTTCTTGCGCATACGAATCAGCTTTGAGCTGTTTGTGCAACAATTGATCGAGGTGAAGGGGTTCAACTAATTCGCGAACGGCTGTTTTTTCATCTACAATGCCGTCTTTCACCATTTCAACGGCAATTCGGATAGCTGCTGAACCGGTACGTTTACCATTACGTGTTTGCAGGATAAATAACTTACCTTCTTCAATTGTGAACTCGATATCCTGCATGTTTTTGTAGTGATCTTCGAGCATAGAAGTAAGTTTATTCAACTCACGGAAGGATTCCGGCATAATAGCTTCGAGTTCATCAATCGGTGATGGGGTGCGAATACCTGCTACAACATCTTCGCCTTGTGCGTTAATCAAGAACTCACCGTAGAGTTTGTTTTCACCGGTTGATGGGTTGCGAGTAAAGCAAACACCGGTTGCTGAGGTATCGCCCATGTTTCCAAAAACCATAGATTGAACATTGACCGCAGTTCCTAACAATCCAAAAATTTTATTAATCTGACGATATTTAATCGCACGACCGGCATTCCACGAATTAAAAACGGCATTGATAGCAAATCGTAGTTGTTCCATAGGCTCTTCAGGGAACATAAATCCGGTATGTTTGCGATAAACGGCTTTGTATCGTTCTACCAATTCTTTTAAATCGTCGGTGCTCAGGTCGGTATCTAAAGTTGCACCCACTTTACTTTTGAGGTGTTCAATAACTTCTTCGAAATATTCGTGGGAAACGCCCATCACTACATCGCCAAACATATCAATAAAGCGGCGATAAGAGTCGTAAGCAAAGCGTTCGTTGCCCGAAAGTTTAGCTAAACCTTCAACAACTGTATCATTTAAACCAAGGTTGAGAACGGTATCCATCATACCGGGCATGGAAAGTGCTGCACCGGAACGAACAGAAACTAACAATGGATTTTTGGGGTCGCCGAATTTTTTACCCATCAGGGTTTCCAGACCCTTAATGCCTTCTTTAACTTGAGCTTCAAGTTCTACAGGCCATTGAAATTTGTTTTCGTTGTAATATTTACAGGTTTCCGTGCTGATAGTGAAACCGGGAGGAACAGGCAGACCAATAGCGCTCATTTCTGCAAGATTGGCGCCTTTACCGCCTAAAAGGGCTTTCATTGATTTGTTGCCGTCGGCAGTTCCTCCACCAAAAGCAAAAACCCATTTTTTTGAATTCATAATAGCCTCCATGAAATTGTGTTTGGAGATTGTTGTTTGTAGCTAAAATTAAGACAAAGGAGTCTTTATTACAAAAATAATTTTTGAAGTCGTTATCTGTCTATTATGTTTGTGATTTTATGATGAAAAGAAGCGTAAAGAATGATTTTTAAAATGATAAAGACTTTTTTAAGTGTGTTTTAAAAAAAATTCTATAAAAGATTAGTGAGTAATAAGAGTGTTGTTTATTCATTAAATGAG
>CAZIQX010000040.1:0-1976 GCA_964541325.1 uncultured Chitinophagales bacterium
GACGTATTAATCGTTAACGAAAGTGGGCTACTTCCAAAAACGCCTTCTACATCGGAACTTAAACCAATAGAATAACTACCTGATGAACTTGGATTTCTAATTTTAGCCGATTCTAATATTTGAATTGAGCCCGTGTTTTGCCGACTTGCAGGTGGACCATTATTAAAAAAGGATACAGGCACATATAACCGAACAACTTGACCTGTAATTTCAACTGCAGTAGGGTTTGCACCATCTGTTTTGTTACTGATAATGAAATGTTCACCGGAAATAGTGGTGGGAACATTAAAGCCTGCAGGAAATGTAACTTCAAAGTATGAACTACCAATAGTGTACTGATTGGCAATACTGAAATTAAGTGTAAACCCGTTATAGAAATTTGTTTGATTCTGTGTTTGAGTAATGGATGTGAAGGTTTGTGCATGAACAGCATGTATTCCAGCTATCACAAAAAAAACGAGAATGAGGCTTACTCTCTTTAGCCTGTTTGGAAAGTTTAATCGACACATATGCATAATGGTCCTCATAATGACTCTTTACTTTACTATCTTCTGAACTCTTTACTCAACGGTAATAATTCCAATCGTAAAATCCTATTGTTTTTAAAGAATTTAACGTTTCATGATTCATCAACTCGACCCAATAGCCGCAGTATCTACACCACCTGGTGAAGGTGGAATCTCAGTAATCAGATTATCGGGAAAATCTTCAATAGATATAATTCAACATTGTTTCCGGGGCAAAAAACTCGATGAACAGCCCTCTCACACCGCTCATTTTGGTCGGATTATCGATGAGGCAGGTCGAATTATTGATGAAGTTGTTGTTGTTTTATTTAAGTCACCAAATTCGTACACGGGTGAAGATACGGTCGAAATTTCATGTCACGGTGGCGTTTTGGTTACTCAAGCTGTTCTAGAAACCCTATTAAAAGCCGGTGCAAGACCTGCAAATGCCGGTGAGTTTACCTATCGAGCATTTTTGAATGGCAAATTGGAGCTTTCTCAAGCTGAAGCCGTGGCCGATTTAATTCACGCCAAATCAAGAAAAGCTGTAGAGGCAGCAAATCAACAGTTAAGCGGGCAACTTGGTCGGCTCATTCGAAACTTCAGACAACAAATTATTGATGCCACAGCAATGATTGAACTTGAATTGGATTTCACGGAAGAAGATGTTGAGTTTGCCAATCGAGATCAACTTATTCAGCTTTTGACAGAGGTTTTACGATCAATTGATGAATTGTTGGAAACCTATGAAGCGGGACGATTAATCAAAGATGGAGTAAAGACGGTTTTTGTAGGCGCGCCGAATGCGGGTAAATCAACTTTATTAAACACGCTTTTGGGTCATGAAAGAGCAATTGTTACGGAAATTGCCGGAACCACACGTGATACTATTGATGCCGATTGGACACACGATGGAATCTTGTTCAAATTGATTGATACCGCTGGTATAAGAGAAACAGTTGATGTGGTTGAAGCCGAAGGAGTGCGTCGGTCTCGAAAAGCCATTGAAACCGCTGATTTAGTTGTTTACTTAAAAGATTTATCACATCCTTTTACACCCGTTGAAAAAGACGAATTTGATCAATTAAAACAGCTCACTCATTCGCCATTTTTAATCATTGGAACAAAATCGGATTTACCGGAAAACCCTGGTTCAAGCGTACAATTCGATTTGAAAATCTCAGCAAAAAACGGTGTTCATATTCAAACGTTGAAGACACTCATCAAAGAAAAAGCTCTTGAAAACAAACATTATGATGCTTCTTCATTAGTGATAACTTCATCGCGACACAAAGACGCACTTGAAAAAACGAAAACTCATGTTGAGCAAGCACTTAGTTTGGTTCGGATGGGTGAGAGCGGTGATTTTCTAGCTATTGATTTGCGTTCGGCTTTACATCATTTAGGAACCATAACTGGCGAGATTTCCAATGAAGACATTTTAGATAGTATTTTCTCAAGATTTTGTAT
>CAZIQX010000040.1:1986-3353 GCA_964541325.1 uncultured Chitinophagales bacterium
AGTGATGGAATTCTTGTGAATTAATGATGAGAATTCGTTGCTTTTACATGATTTCCGAGATAGAAAAACTCTGTATTAATTAAGAAAAAGTTTCTTATACACATGTGTGATCTAATACCTAATCCAATCTGAGACTAGTTTTCAAGCTTCCTATTTAAGTACAAGGAAAAAGTGAATCAACTTTCGGAAACGGCTGATTTCAACGATTCGGTGATAAACTGAACATCTCGTTTTCTGAGTCCAACATACATAGGCAAACTCAATGTTTCTTTATAATAACGTTCGGCATTGATGCAAGGCGAACCACTAGTTAAATCATTTTTTTGATACCAAGGATGTTTATAAACAGGCAAATAGTGGACCTGTGTTCCTATGCCCTTTTTACGCAATGCCGTTGCAACGATATTTCGATTTTTTACTCGAACAGCAAACAAGTGCCATGCAGGCAAATGGTCAAGAATCTTTGGCAATTGGACTAATTCCACATCTTTGAGGAAATCAATATACCAGTTTGCAATTTCATTTCGTTTTTCAACGAGTTCGTCAACTCGTTTCAGTTGAGATAAACATAGGGCTGCCTGCATTTCAGTGATGCGATAATTGAGGCCGGGAAACTGCATTTCGTGGTAATGAAAACCTTCGTCTTTTCGTTGAAGTTGCTCGTGATTATACACCATTCCATGACTTCGAATCGCCATAAGTTTCTGATACAAATACTCATTATTGGTTAAAATTGCTCCCCCTTCACCACCTCCGGTAATCACTTTTGTAGCCTGAAAACTCAAAATACTCATTGTCGAAAACGTACAATTTGCCATACTGATAAGCTCATTATCAATGAGAATTTTACCGCCTAAACTGTGGGAATGATCGGCAATAACCTCGCAAGAATGATTCTGTGCTAATTCCCAAAGTTTTTGCTGGGAGTAACTTTGTCCACACATCGCAGTTGGAGAAATAACCGATTGCTTCTGAATAACATTGGCAAGTTTATCTACAGAAATCTGAGGTGAGTTTGTTTCGATATCCACAAAAAAAGGTCGAAAACCCGATAAAACGCCACTTGTAACAGCCGATGCAAAAGTGATTGGGGAGCTAAGTAATTTGGTGCCTCGAGGCTTTTCCAATGCTAAATAAGCACAATGAAAAGCCGCTGTTCCTGATGAAACCGCAACTGCATACTTCGAACCCGTGTAATCACAAAGCGCTTCTTCCAATTGTTTGGTGAATTTGCCTCGAGTTAACACGCCGCTTTTTAGGGCTTTAGTAGCAAGGCGAATGTCGTGGTGCGTAAGCTTATGTTTTGCATATGGATACTTTAAGTTCATAGAAGAATTTAATGAAAAGCCACTGAATGTTGCATTAAA
>CAZIQX010000040.1:3363-3653 GCA_964541325.1 uncultured Chitinophagales bacterium
ATAGCCATTCACCACTTTCTTACATATATTACACATATATGGTAAGAAAAATCATCCATATTGATATGGACGCCTTTTACGCTAGCGTGGAAGAACGTGATAATCCCGAATTGCGTGGTAAGCCGGTTGCTGTAGGTGGAAGTCCAACCGGTCGTGGAGTGTTAGCTACTGCCAATTACGTAGCTCGAAAATATGGTCTTCGCTCAGCGATGTCCTCTGCACAGGCCTTACGGTTGTGTCCCAAAGTGATTTTTGTGAAACCGCGTTTTGAGGTGTACAAAGAGGTATCA
>CAZIQX010000040.1:3663-18054 GCA_964541325.1 uncultured Chitinophagales bacterium
GAGGCCTACCTTGATGTGACTGAAAATAAAGTAGGAAATCCATCGGCAACCCTTATTGCAAAAGAAATCAAACAAAAAATTAGTGAACGCACCCAACTTACAGCAAGCGCCGGAGTTTCCTTTAATAAATTTTTAGCAAAAGTTGCCTCAGATGTTCAAAAACCCAATGGGTTAACGGTAATTACGCCTGAACAAGCAGATGCGTTCTTGGATGTTTTGCCTGTTGGTAAATTTCATGGTGTGGGGCGTGTTACTAAACAAAAAATGAATTTATTGGGAATCGAAACGGGTGCAGATTTAAAAAAATGGCAAGAAGTTGATTGAATACGTCATTTTGGCAAAGCGGGGTCTCAATATTATCATATTGTGCGAGGGCATGATGAGCGTGAAGTAACACCCGAGCATACCCGAAAATCAGTAGGTGCGGAACGTACTTTTTCAACAGATTATAAAGATTGGGAGATTATTCTAGAAGAACTCAAAACCATCGCTGAAAAAGTGAGTGAGCGCATGAAACGGATTGAAACGAAAGGGAAAACGATTACTGTAAAAGTGCGCTACGATGATTTTGAAACGATTTCGAGGTCTCAAACCGCATCAGAATATTATCACGATGAATCACAAATTTTTTTACTCGCAAAACAATTATTGGAAGAAACTCAAGCCGGAGAACGCAAAGTTCGTTTGCTTGGGATATCTATGTCGAATTTAGATAATGAACCCGAACGCTCTGAACTCATTCAACTCAAATTGCCGTTTCCATCCTAAAAAAATGCGTATTTTCGCCCAACACAGGAATCAGGTTTTTGGGAAAAGATGAACGAGGAACTAACATTAGAAGCCTATTTTGAACCGTTTAGGAAACAAATAATCGGGATTGATTCTCACTTTTTGGGGCCATACGGGGTAAAAAAAATCATTTATGCTGATTGGATTGCAAGTGGACGTCTTTACGCACCAATTGAAGAGCGTCTATCAGTACAGGTTGGTCCCTTTGTTGCCAATACACATACAGAAACTACCGTAACAGGTTCGGCTATGACTCGTGCTTATCATCAAGCCGGAAAATTTATCAAAAAACATGTTGGTGCTTACGAAACGGATGTATTGATTTCAGCCGGAAGTGGGATGACGGGCGTTGTAAATAAACTCCAACGCATGTTAGGATTACGAATTCATGAGCGATTTAACGATCGCGTGAATTTGCAAGAGTTTGAACGGCCAATCGTATTTATCACTCATATGGAACATCACTCCAATCAAACATCTTGGCTGGAAACCATAGCCGATGTGGAAATCATCAAACCGACCGAAGATGGCTTGGTTGATTTGGATCATTTTGCACAATTGCTTGAGCAGTATAAGAAACGTCCTCTAAAAATTGCCGCAATAACATCCTGTTCAAATGTAACCGGCATTTTTACACCTTATCACGATATGGCACGCATGATTCACGAGTACGAAGGCTATTGTTTTGTGGATTTTGCTTGTTCCGCTCCCTATATCGATATATGCATGCGTCCGGAAGATCCTATGGAGCATTTAGATGCCTTGTATTTTTCACCACATAAATGTTTGGGTGGGCCAGGGTCAACAGGAATTCTCATATTTGACCCTAAACTGTACACCAATAAGATTCCGGACAATCCCGGTGGTGGTACAGTTGAATGGACTAACCCTTGGGGTGAACATCGTTATTTAGATGATATTGAAGCACGTGAAGATGGTGGAACACCTGCATTTCTTCAAACCATAAAAGCTGCCTATTCACTTCAATTAAAAGAAGAAATGGGAACGGCTCAAATTATTGAGCGAGAACATGAACTGCTCGAGTTGGTCTGGGATAAGCTAGAAGAAATTAATGGATTGCATCTTTTGGCAGGAAATATTAAAGAACGCTTAGGGGTGTTATCGTTTTATGTGGAAGACGTTCATTATAACCTTATGGTTCGTCTTTTAAATGATAAATTTGGCATTCAAGTACGAGGCGGCTGTTCATGTGCAGGAACCTATGGCCATTATTTATTACACGTGCGTCCGGAGTTTTCCAAATTGATTACCGATAAAATTGATCAGGGGGATCGTTCACTGAAACCTGGTTGGGTACGGCTGAGTTTGCACCCGACCATGACCAATCAGGACGCTCTATACATAGTTGATTCAATTAAAAACTGTGTTACCCACGCACAAGAATGGGCGAATGATTATGACTATGACGGCAAAGCCAACGATTTCATCCCCAAAAATAAAAAAGAAGCCCTCACTGATTTAGTCGATGGATGGTTTGCTCCTTTTACAACTAGCAACCGAGTAAATGTGTAAGAATCCGTATCTTGGGCGCACCTCAAAATAACTCTTCTAAAGCCTATCTGAATCCCTATGCAGGAAAAAAAAGTTTTCACTTACAAAGACTCCGGCGTTGATGTAAAAGCCGGTGAACAATTGGTTGATTCCATAAAAGACATGATTAAAGAAACTCACAATGCTTCGGTTTTATCGAATATTGGTGGGTTTGGGGGCTTATTTCGTCCTGATTTTGCCAATTATAAAGATCCTGTTTTAGTGAGCTCTGTTGATGGTGTTGGTACCAAACTCATCGTTGCATTTACAAAAGGGGTGTATGATACAGTCGGTCAGTGTTTGGTAAATCATTGCGTGAATGATATAGCTGTTTGTGGTGCGGAACCTTTGTTTTTTCTGGATTATTTCTCAACCGGACGCTTAAATCAAAACGTTGCTAAAGATGTAATTAAAGGATTTACGATTGCCTGCCGTGAAAATGGTTGTGCCTTAGTGGGTGGTGAAACCGCAGAAATGCCAGATATTTATAAAGATGGTGAGTTTGATCTGGCAGGAACCATAGTTGGAGTGGTAGATCGCGAAGCTGTAATTGATGGTTCAAAAGTAAGCGATGGGGATGTTTTAATAGGTTTTCCAAGTACCGGATTGCATACAAACGGTTACTCACTGGCGCGTAAAGTGTTATTAAGTCATTATACAGTGAATGATTATGTGGATGAATTAGGGACCGATGTGGGCACCGCCTTGCTTGCGGTTCATAAATCTTATTTGCCGATTATCCGTGCCCTAAAACAGAAAGATGGAGTTCATGCTTTTTCACACATTACCGGTGGAGGGATAATTGGAAATACCAAACGTGTAGTTCCGAAAGGATTAACTATCGAAGTGAACTGGAATGCATGGGATCGTCCTGCAATTTTTAATCTCATTCAGCGTCTTGGAAATGTTCCTGAAGAGGATGCTCGTGAAGCATTAAATCTAGGAATTGGATTAATTGCAATTGTTTCACCTGATGCTTTGCAAGATGTGAAATCTTGGGCTGAACAAGCCAATGAAACATGTTATGAAATTGGAACAATCAAAAAAGCGGAGTAAACATGCCTAAAGTTCATTTATTAAAAATTGCTCACGGTCGCAGTGGCGATAAAGGAAATGCAAGCAATGTGGGCATTATAGCACGTCATCCCGAAATTTACCCTTTCTTGAAAGAAGTCCTCACAGAAGAAATTGTAAAAGAGCACATGAAACACGTGTGTAAAGGAAAAGTAGAACGATTTGAACTTCCAAATATTGGCGCTTTAAACTTTTTGTTATATGAAAGTTTAGGTGGTGGAGGCACGGTTTCTTTAAAACTTGATGCGCAAGGGAAAACACATGCTTCTCAATTATTACGCATGGAAGTTGAAGTTCCTCAACATTTATTGGATTTAGTAAGTTAGCATGTTAAACGATCAACTCATTCAACAATTTTACGATGCAGTTATTACGCATAACGAAGCGCAAATTGCTCGTACAATCAATGAGTTGCGAACCAACTTAATATTATTTTTGCGCGCATCCATGAAAGCCACCATGAATGACGCAGAGGATGCCATACAAAACGTGTTGATGTACACCATTAATAACATTCGTTCAGGTACGATTGAAGATGCTCAGCGAATTGGTGTGTACATGATTAAAGCTGCAAAAAATCAGTATTTATCCATACTTCGTAAGGTCGAATTAGAGTCGCTCGATGAAAATCCGGCCTACGTGGCATCACTTAACGAACAAATTGAAGTTTTAGTAGAAGAAGAAAAACTCGAAGCTTTGCGCGAATGTGTGGATGAACTTGATGATAATAATCGTTCATTTATGCGGTTTTGGCTTCTTAAACCCGACGAAAAAGCCGAAGTTATTGCCAACTATTTTAAAATGTCAGTCACGAATGTGTTCACAAAAAAACACCGACTCATTAAGATTTTGCGTGATTGTGTAAGCTTACGCTTAAATCGTTAAAAAATATTAATTCTGTGTAAGGTTTTTAAGTTTCATGTGTCTATTCCATAAATCCGGATTAAATCAAAAAAAATATGACTAAACAACATCAGGAATTAGTGGATAAATGGCTTGCAGGTTCTGCTACAACCGCTGAATTGGACCAAATGTGGGCTGCAAGTATTTCAGACTCGGAATTATTGGAATACATGAAAACCGTAGCCGGCGTAAAAAAAGTGGTCGAGGAACGAGAAACTCGTATTCAATCACTTCCAACAAAAAAAGCTTCGAATGCAAATACATTAACCTATTGGTTTGCAGCTGCAGCAGTTGTACTCGTTTCTGTTGTTGGTGGTTTGCTTTTAAAAATAGATAGAGATGCTTACAGCGTCGGACTCAAACAAATTGAGTTGATTGAGTTGGAAAGTGGTGCCATCACCCGATCTGCAAATAATGGAATCTCAACGGAAGACTCTTTGCTCAACTTAGGTATTAAAGCCATTGTTGATGGTAAAAAAGCTAAAGCAAAAGCTCTCTTACAGGAATTAATCGAACGTTCTCCTGAATCAGAATCTGCGGGCTTAGCTTACATTAACTTGGGTATTTTGCACTACAATGAGAGTAAATATGATGTAGCCTTAACTCAATTTGAGCGTGCAACACTATTGATTACAGATGATGAATTTGCCCGTGAAAAAGCGTTATGGTTCATGGCTCATACCCTAATTAATTTGAATAAGCTGGAAGAAGCACGAAAAACAGCAATCGATATTTATATGTCGAATTTAGCCCTGCGTAAACGTGCTTTTGTGTTGATTAAAGAATTGGATCAACAATTAAAGTTCCAAACCTTTGATGACGATTTTGAACTTGAAGCAAAAGAATAGTTTTTAAAAAATGATTACTATGTGCCGTTAAAGTAATTAACTGTTTTTTGTGAATTCTACTGGTACAAAGTTTTATATCATCCTGTTTCTTATTGGGATAGCCATATCTTCAATTGTTTATAATTATTACCTGCTTGATACGCTTCGAGAGAAAGAAAAAAGCAGTATTGAACTTTGGGCTCGTGCTATTGAATACAATGGAACGCCACAACATGTAGAAATTCGGCAAAATCTTAAAGAAATCTATTCAGAAATCGAACGTAATGCGCAGTTGTCCAAGTCTGTTCAGCAACGTTGGTCGCGAGCTTTACAACGTGTAGACGCCGAACTCGCCAACTCTGCACTTGATTTTGTAGCTACAGAGATAATTATAAAAAACAGATTTGAAGTTCCTTCTATTGTTACCGATTCATCAGGAAATGTGTTATATGCACGAAATATTGACGAAAAAGATCTAAAAAACGATTTGGCGGAAGAATTCGCTCAAATAAACACTCCTATAAAAATTCGGGTTGGGAATGAAGAAAGCAGTGAAGTTCAATT
This sequence comes from uncultured Chitinophagales bacterium, assembly GCA_964541325.1. Lineage (GTDB taxonomy): Bacteria > Bacteroidota > Rhodothermia > Balneolales > M1805 > M1805. The sequence continues at coordinate 9,372 of CAZIQX010000040.1, forward strand.
CGTGTACTACGGTGAAAGTACCACTATTCAACTGCTAAAATACTTTCCATTTATTCAAATTTCCTTCCTGATGTTGATTCTTGGACTAGCCTACTACAGTTGGTCAACGGTTAAAGCAAATGAGCAATCAAACTTATGGGTTGGTATGGCAAAGGAAGCTGCGCATCAGCTTGGAACACCTTTATCTAGTTTGTATGGATGGATTACCTTGCTTAAAGAATCAGGTTTGAATAAAGAGCAAACTCAAGAAATTTTGTTTGAGTTAAATAAAGACACCGACCGAATTCAAAAAGTTGCTGATCGCTTTAATAAAATCGGATCATTACCGGAACTCAGAGAGCAACGAATAGAGCCGGTTATTCATCAAGTTCTAGATTATTTAGAACCTAGGATTCCGAGATTAAACAAGGGTGTTCGTTTAATTCGCGACATTGAATCCAGTACGAAATTACCACTGAATACGGAGCTTTTTGAATGGGCTCTAGAAAATGTGGTAAAAAATGCCATTGATGCTATAGTGCCCAATCAAGATGATTCTTATGTAAAAGTAACAAGCCGGCAAATCGAAAAAGAGTTAATCATTACGGTGGAAGACACCGGAAGAGGAATCGAAAAAAAGAATTTAGAAATGATTTTTAAGCCGGGTTTTAGTACCAAAAAAAGAGGGTGGGGTCTTGGACTAAGCCTAACAAAACGAATTGTTGAAGAATATCATGGCGGCAAGTTACTTCTCAGCAAATCAGAATTAGGGAAAGGCTCCGAATTTATAATTGTACTGAAGTGCGCTTAATCTTCTGATTGAAAGCCTCGAGCCTCGGCGTATTTTTCTAATAGTGAGCGCAATAAGTTTCTACCACGGTGTAATCGGCTACGAATCGTTCCAATAGGTACGTCGAGCATGTTGGCGATTTCTTCGTAAGTAAATCCATCAATATCACACAAAATTACGACCGTGCGAAAGTCTTCGGGAAGTTTTTTTAAGGCTGTGCTAACCTCATCATCAAGCATCTCACGAAACAAAATCTCCTGCATGTCGGTTGTGTCGCTCTGCTCGCTCCGAACTGTTTCATAGAAAGATGAAATTTCATCAAAATCAACTTGATTGGGTTGTTTAGAAACTTTTCGATACCTGTTGATGAACGAATTTTTTAAAATTCTGAATAACCAGGCTTTGGCATTAGTCCCTTTTTCGTAGCTATCAAAAAAACGATATGCTTTCACCATAGTATCTTGGACCAAATCTTCGGCATCTTCATGATCGTTGGCAAGATGCAAGGCAAAGTTATAAAGTGCTTCCAAATGTGGAAGCATTTCTTTTCTAAAATCGTCTTGTTTCTTTTTTTCTTGCGGACTGAGTGGTTGCATTAAAGCTAAACGGTATCTTGAGCCGATAATTCGGATTATGGGTAAGTTACTAACTACCTGTGTCATATCAAATTCATGGAATTCCAACGAGTTAGCTGATTGATGACTTATTTTTACAGATTGTTAATTTTACTTTTTTGGTTACTGATTACACCACAGATAATGTTGGGTCAGAATCAGGATACCGTAAAAACAGACCCTGTTCTATCCGATTCTCTTCAGATAGAACCGACCGATTCGTTAGGATATTCTAATGATTCCTTGCTATTTATTTCGAGTCAAGCTGCAATGCTCGATTCATTACGTCAGGATTCATTATTCAGGGCTCGCAAAGATTCACTTCGTCGCGATAGCTTGATGAAAGCTGCCCCTAGAGCGGCAATAAATTTGTCGGCACGAAAACGTACGCTTGTACCCCTCCCACCTGATTTGCGCTTAAATTTCATTGATTCGGCAAATGTGGGTGCAGAACATTATTTAGCAATTGAAAATTATTTTAAAACCACGTTTAAACAACTCCAAAAGAAAAGTTTGATGTCGGTAACGATTGGTCCAAGGAACTATCGAACGGATGCCTTTGTGCGAGCGTTGCCCTTATTACAAGCCGAATTTTTGGAAAAAAAAGAAGAGCGATTTATCGCTGAATCGGAAATACGTGCCTATCAAAAACGTCAGGAAGAATATTTTTCCAAGTACGTTGATGTTATTCTAGATATTAAATCGTTGTTTATCGCTTCCACCGAATTAAGCCCTGAAATGTTTACGATTCGTTTAAATTCAAATGAAATCATGGTAGAACCCTTAGAAATTGATTTACAACCTATGTATTCGCACATAACCGGATTTCAGCCTTGGTACCAACGAAGAGTGCGTTTGCAGTTTCCACGGCGCCAAGGGAATATCGACCTTTGGGATAAAAGAACCTTGGTTTTGTTAGTAAATTTGAAGGATTTAAGAACTTTTTCTGACGTAAACTATCAAGTTGATTTCCGATTTGACCTCAATCCGGAAAATAAAATTGACCCCGAAGATGTACTTCTGCAAAAGAATTAAATTACATTTTCTTAAGTTAACTCACCTTAATTTTGATTTTAATAGAAATAACTTAATTTTGACGCCTTAGGTAGGCTATATTTTACTTGATGAGGAACAGATATCACGTATCGAGTTACAAACAAGTACATAGCTTGGCATATGCTTTGATAAATATGATGAAATACACACGAATTAGATTTCATTGGATGAAGCGTTCATTTACAGTAGTTCTGCTAGGTATCCTTTTGTTTTCAACGAACCAGCTTTCTAAAGCCCAGGGCTATTGGGATGATGTTGATTTGCAAGTACGTCTTGGGGTCAATTCATTCCACGGAGACTTTGATACCGGTTTGAACGGCGAAGCAGATATGCAAGGAGTCCCTTTTCCTATCGACGGATTTCATATAGGTGTTGGATTTTCCAAGCCAATTGCATCCTTACGCGGTGCTGACTACAAAATGCGTTACTCTTTTGGTTTAGATATTATCAAGCATTATTCGCCAACTTTAGTGAATTCGGCTTCATTAAGTCCTAATGGAATTTTAGGTCCAAATGCAGGTTTGGCGCCGGTTAATATTCGCAACACAGCATTGGGTGGCTTTCTAGGCTTTTCTTTTGAATATATGATCAGTCAATTCTCTTCTGTTGAGCCGTTTTTTATGATTAACGGATACTTTCACAATCCGGAGACAGATGGCTTTTTAGATGGGAACAATTCTATTACAGGAACACCTGTAGGGGCTTCAAAACCGTTTTATTTAATAGATCTTCCTTACACACGTAATGCTAATGAAGCAAATGCCTATTCCAACTTCATATTTGCAGGTAAAGCGGGTGTTAAATACTCAACGACTTTTTCCGGAAATAATCGTTTCTTTGTTGAGTACAGCTACATGTACTTCTTGAATGATTATTTTGACAATACTTCCGAGGCAGTTAATAATGGAGCATCACAAAACGATGCAATGACCCTTCTATCATTTGGTTTACAATATCCTCTGAATAGTGAAGCAGCTACATCACTTGAAACAGAACGACAGATTGTAAAAGTTGATCGTAAAACCGTTGCTAAGATTGAGCGAATTCAAAATATTGCCAATTTGGTAACAAGTGACGAAGACTTGCGCGAACTTCAACGAATCATGAGTGATAAAATTCTTCTGTATGATACCCCTGGCGTTCGCTTCAATGAACTAGCATCGAAAACAATTCAACGCCGCGTTCGTCTTGCGGACACAGATATCGAGACAGACATGGTTGAAGTACCCGGTGGTAGCTACATTATCGGTTTAACATCAGTGGATGAATTGAATATTCAGGTTCAAGGTCGTAAACGTATAACCATTAACCCTTTCATGGTTGATAAATACGAAGTAACGAATGGCCAATATCGTACGTTTTTAATTGCAATGGGTGCTTTACAACCTCCACCACAAACTAATCCTGCAATACCATTACCTAATTACGGAACTCGCCCTAGTATTCAGGAATTATTGGTTAAAGCAGGTTTGGAAAACCTTTCAGATTACATCAATGCACCTACTATTACTACAGTAGATGATTTAATGCCAGACAGCTTAGGTTGGAGTAAAATGGGATTAGATGAAGTTATCCCTTGGAATATTTATTTCTATGATCCATTCTATGATGATCGTCCAGTAGTATGTGTGAGTTGGTATCAAGCGAAAATTTTTGCAGCTTGGGCTGGTAAGCGTCTTTTAACAGAATCAGAATGGGAATATGCTGCCCGAAGTGGAGTGAGTGGTCGTGTTTATCCTTGGGATGGATTAGATGTTCAGACAAAAACAGGTAAATATCGTTCTAACTTTAAACAGGAACGTGGTGTTTACGACGCAGATGGCTATCCAATTATGGCACCGGTTGACTCATATCAACCCAATGATTTCGGCTTACACAACGTTTCAGGAAATGTGAGTGAATGGGTTTTCGACTCATGGAACCCAAGTTATGTTGTGCTTCAAAATGTAGGAACGGCGAATTTCGTATCACCATCTTACAATAATATCCGCGAGCCTCGCAGAATTCATCGTGGTGGCTCATGGCAATCAACCGCATTTTTTATCGGTGTGGGCGTTCGTAACTTTCAAGATGCTTCGGCAGGAACCCCATTTGTTGGCTTTAGATGTGCAAAAAGCGTAACGAAAAGATTTCGTTAAACTTTAGCGTAAGCATTGACACTTTCCCACCGAATTCTTTATTTACGGTTTATAATTGAAAATCTTAATCTCAAAACGACAATAGCCTAGGGAGTCGATCCATGAGTTCTAGTTTAGAAAGTAAATACCGTCCAAAGAACCTTCCTATTTATTTTACTTACCGCAAATTTAAGTTAGACTCGTTCTTCGTAGGTCTATTTGGTGCTATGGCGGTATTTGGAGTACTTTTAAAAATTTGGAAAAAGCCATTTTGGGGTGCAGTATCCCCTGAAACTGGTCAAACTATGTACGAAATATTCATGCCAGTCGGATTTTTAGGTGAGGCCATCGTATTTATTATCATGGGTTTTATGAAAGGTGATGCCTTTATTGAAGTGTATCCTGATGAGCAAGATCAAGCTGATGAGGAAGAAGTAGCAAGCAGTCATGATGGCATAATTGTGAACATGCAATTACCTGAATCACTTAAAGAATTAATTGAAGAAAAAGTATCTACTCAATTAGACGGCAAAGTGTCAGAATTGACTAAGCTATTGGTGTCAGATGTGGAAAAAACTCGCAATTTATTGAGTGAAACCAATACCATTAACACAAAAATTCTTGATGTTGCATCTTCATTAGGTGATTTATCTGGAAAAATAAAAACCGTTAGCGAAAGCTTAGGTGCATTCGAAAAAGTAAATGCTGCGGGTCTTTCTGAAAATGCCTCTAATGTTTCTGAGCGTTTGTCGAGTGCAAATACAGAGCTCAAAACATTCGAAGAAGAAATGAAAAAATTAGCAGCTCGTTTCAAGAATTTTAATTCAGCTGCAAACTAATCCTATACTTAGCAATAATTAACCCGATAAAAGAAAGAAAATTATGGCAGGTGGTGGCGGCGGAGCCGTAGGAATGCGTCTAAATATCATGACGGCTCTCTATTTACCGATTTTAGGTTATGCTATGTCAACGTTTGATGTTAACCCTGACGCGCTCGTAATTAGCTCTGAAAACCTTGAAGCTTATGCGGTTGCAACAAATAAAACCGTTCCATTAGGCGACCGCTTTGAGGCCAGTATTCTGTATGAATTAAAACCTACAGATGAACAAAAAGCGGCTATGGAAGCTGCAGCAAGTGGCAATGGCGCTGGGAAAGTTGAAGACGCAAGTGCAAAGCTGATGTTTAAGCCAAAGGTTGAAATTGATTCTAAAAACTCTGTTGATGGAATTTATTACGATACTGTTGAAGCTAAATTTTTCTTAGATACCGATAAGTTAAGAGCTCAAATGGGCAATGAAATGACCAAAACATTTACGTTCAAGGCAAACGTGAGTGCTAAAACTATTGGTGGTAAAGGCTTTGAGAAAAATATTGAAGAGAAATTCACCGTATTTAAACCATATGTTGAGGTTCAATCCAACTCGGTTCCTTCACTTATTGCTGAATGTGAAAACTCTCTTCGCTTTAATGCTATTGGTTACGATCCTACACAACTTGTATTATCTGATAAATCATCAGGTAAAGTTGTAAACGGAAATACGATAACATGGTCTCCTCGTGGTGACACCACTGTGATTACCGTAAGTGCTAAAACACCTGATGGTCAGATTCGTGAAATCGATAAAAAAGGTTTCCGAATTAAACCTGTTCCATCACCGATTGCTGGCATTCGTAGAGAAAATGAGAAACAATTTTTGGGAAGTACAGAGTTGCTTGGATTCATGGATCCAATTGAATTGGTAATTCGTCCTGATGAATCCTTTATTAAAGATTTCCCCAAAGATGCCCGTTACAGATTAGAAGAAGTGGTTGTTGAAGTTGGCCGAAGAGGTCTAGCTCCAGAATCAGCTACTCTTGATGCTGCAACTTTACGTGGATTTGCTGTTAACAAGGGCCGTGCTAATAACGAAGACATTTATATTTTTGCCCCGATAGATGCACTTGGCAGAAACATGATAGCATCACAAATTTTGATTCGTATTGATAAAATCAGCAGATTAAACTTTGAAAATAAAGCAATTCCTGTTGATGTGAATACGTTCAAATCCAGTTTTGTTCATAATGCAAGATAATTTGAAATCGTTAGTAAAAACTTTTTTTATCGCTCAAGCACTATTACTTATTGGTAGTAGTGCTTTTGCACAAATTATACGCCCCGACCAAGATGGAGTGATGTGGAAAAAAACACTTCGTGTTCAGGGGCTTATAAGTCGTATGGATCCGTTTAATGAAACTTCGTTATACAAATTATCAGAAACAAAAACCGATTCCATTCAGGTAAATAAAAATGCTATCCAATTTGAAATGGTGGCAAGTAAGTTTTGGGAAGCACTGAAAGACTCGATTATCTCGGCAGTTAAAAGAAATGCTTTAGATGTTTACTTGGTTAAAGAAGATCCTCAACGCCCGGAAATATTTGTTCGTGGTACAAAAATTACTTCGTACAATGTTTTAGTCGATGAATTATATCTCGGTTATCAAAAAGCTATTGATGTAACTAATCAACGTAATCCAAGAGCTGTTTACATTTTGGATAGACAACGCCCTGATGTTATTCAAGAAAGAAATATTGTTCGCTTGATAAAGGCAAAAGAAGATGTTATTCAGTTATTAAGTCTATTTCAGCTTGAAATGATTTTAAGTGTGGATGAAACTGGTTTTAAAATCGAACCACTTTCTTTACTAATAGGTTCAGCACATTTTAATAATTTACCTTTTTATGAACCCGGCCAAGATTTTGCTTCTTTAGATGGCTATTTTAATCAATTTAAAGCAGGATTTGGAATCTTTGTTGATTTGACAGCACAGAGCACCTATAACTTTTTGGTAGAAACCGGTGTTCAATATAGTGGCGAGGGCAACGTCATTCCATTTTTTGATTTAATCACTATGTTCCATTATCCCTATCAATTTTATAGTGAATCAGATTTTGTGATTGCCGGCCGTAACGATCAAGATGAAATTAAACGGTTAATGATGAATCGTTATAACGAAACAACGTTTAATTATTTGTATGGTCAGCCACCACAGTGGTGGGAATCCTACAATAAGGGTACTTTTATGAATGGAATTTTCAAGGTTGATTCAACCAAAACGAACACACAACAGCAAAACTAATCTTTATAAGCGTTCTACAGAAACTTCATGTTGAGCCATTGAATCAAAATCAATGGCTTTTTTTATGGCTATGGATAATTTTACAGCATCTTCAGTGGTTCGATCATTTACTCGGGCAATTACAGATTTTCCGGTTGTCTTATTAGTTACCAAAACAATTGCCCCAAAAGGTAAACTGCGATGAGCTAAGGTTAATTGTTGCTCAGAAATCAATTCTCCTGAAGTTGAAACATTCCCTGTTTCTGATTCTGTGTAAACAAAAGTTGGAGTTTTGGGCGTCGTATCGTGTAGGGCTGATTTAACTAGATATGGATTGGGGTAATAAATTCTAGAGTTTTCAATAACGTTTAGTTCCTGACCTTTATACAAGGTTTTTAAATCTAAATCAGGGTTTAAAGCCTGTAACTCTGAAAGACTAATTTTATAACGTTCGAGAATGTCATTTAAATTTTCTTTGGTTGAAACTTGATGACGTTTAAATGTTTCTAGACTTAAAAATTCAGATTGTTTAGATGTTAGTAAGTTACTAGTCTCCGGAAGCTTCACTATAAGTTTTTGACCTATTGCTAGATTATTTGATTTTAAACCATTTAATTGTTTGAGATCGGAAATAGCAATTTTATATCTCTTGGCAATAGAAAATAAACTTTCCCCTTTTTTAACTATATGTATCTCAGCTGATTCTTTAGGTTGTTCCAAAGAAACTGTTTTCTTTTGATTGATGAATGGGTCAGAAACTAACAGCACTTGTCCTACAGAAATGTCGGTCCCCTTTAAACGATTCCATTTTTTGATGTCATCAATCGTAATTTCATACTTTTTCGATATGCTGAAAAGTGTTTCTTTAGCTTTAACCGTGTGTTTGGTTTGGGCATGTAAGGAAAAAGAACCTAGTGTTAAAAAAGTAGCGGTTAATAAATTATACTTCCAATTCATACAGTAAAGCGTTGAATTCACCTTGAGTTTTTGTGTTATTTAATTTTCGAAGGTACTTGAATACAAATTAATA
>CAZIQX010000041.1:0-17969 GCA_964541325.1 uncultured Chitinophagales bacterium
ACTACAAGCGGATAGCCCGACCCGAGTGAGCGAAGCGAACGAGGGGCATGGCCATAAAAAGAAGGAAGTTGGAAGAAGGATGCTGGAAGGGCCAAACAAATTCACATAAAAAAAGCAGTCCGTAAGAACTGCTTTTTTTATCTCGCTTTTATGGGTATCAATTTGAAACTGAGACCAAATGCGCCGGAATAAGCTTGCGCTGACAACGTTTTAGTCTTTTAAGATAAGCTTCGCAATCGTTTGCAATTGCATGTTAGACGTACCTTCGTAAATCTTACCGATTTTAGCATCGCGCCAGAATTTTTCTACCGGGTATTCTTTTACGTATCCGTAACCACCGTAGAGGTCAATGGCCATAGAAGCTACTTTTTCGGCTACTTCAGAAGCGCGAATTTTCGCCATCGCAGCTTCTTTGAGGAAAGGCATTCCTGCCATTTTCATGCGAGCGGCGTTATACACCAACAAACGAGCAGTTTCAACATCAATCGCCATTTCGGCTAATTGGAACTGAACGCCTTGGAAATCGGCAATTGCCTGACCAAATTGTTTACGTTCTTTGGTGTAAGCAATAGCATGTTCGAGAGCAGCGGTAGCAATACCCAACATTTGTGCGCCAATTCCGATGCGTCCTTCATTCAAGGTTTCGATAGCCACTTTGTAGCCTTTTCCAACTTCACCTAACACGTTTTCTTTGGGAACAATGCAGTCTTCTAAAATAATCTCACACGTTGAAGAGGCGCGAATTCCTAGTTTGTCTTCTTTTTTACCAACTGAGAATCCAGGGAAGTTTTTCTCTACTACAAACGCGGTAATTCCTTTGTAACCGGCTTCAGGGTTTACGGTTGCCAATACAATGAAAATTTCGGCTTCATTACCGTTGGTAATCCACAGTTTGGTTCCGTTGAGTACATAGTGGTCGCCTTTATCAACGGCTTTGGTTTTTAAGGCAAACGCATCAGAACCGGAAGAGGGTTCGGAAAGACAATAGGCACCTACTTTTGAGTTCGCTAACAAGGGCAAATAACGACTTTTGATGTCTTCATTTCCATAATTCACAAAGGCATTGTTTACGAGGGTGTTCTGCACATCCATAAATACACCGGCAGAGGCATCTACTTTAGAGATTTGTTCAATGGCTAAGATGGACATCATAAACGTACCGTCGCCACCATCGTATTCAGCAGGAATCTCGATTCCCATCAAACCTTGCTCAAAAAATGCTTTTACAATTTCGGGGTCTAATTTAGCTTTTTGGTCCATTTCGTGAACCTTTGGGGCAATAACGGATTTGGCAAAATCAGCTGCGGCTTCCTGAAGCATGAGTTCGTCTTCGGTAAGTTGGTTAAGGGAAGGCAGCGAGTTTAAAATATCAGTTGACATAACCTATCTGGTTTGGGGGTTTGATAAAATATTCGCCTAAAAATACCCATTTTCACGCTATCTCTGGAAGCGTTTTTTTGATGAATTTGGCTTGAAATCAAAGTTCATAACCGCGAATACACAAGGCTTAAGTCACGAACTGTGCGAATGAAGAACAAAGCACGAAGTTAGATGCAGGAAGCTGAAAAGACTTAAAAACTGAAAGCCCAATGCTAACAGCAGGCAGCTAATCCGTTGTTCGAAGTAATCAATTGGATAATTTAAAAAGTTATACGCCTAAAAATTTGTGCCTTAGGCTAAACCGATATCCGATGCAATCAACTAAGGTGAGCGCCTAAAGATCAACATACCTCTACGTATCACCCGAATTAACAAAAACTACCCCCCTCAAAAAGCACTAAAACGGTCAACTCTATTTAGGGATTAACACCATCCCTAAAACTTTACCACTTAAACCAAAAACCTTTTTTATCAGCATTTTGGTTTTAACTCACCGGCTTCCAAAGGATTGGTAACTACAGGTATCTCAAACTTGGCCACTTTGGCCTTTGCATAACCGCGATTAACCATCCAAACGCCTACTATGGTCAGGAGTGATGAGAAAAACATAAACCATGTAAGGATTTCATCCAAAACAAGCCAACCCAACCAAATAGCTACAATGGGATTTACATACGCATAGATGGACACTCGAGTGGGCATAAAATGTTTTAGCGCATGCATGTAGGCGATATATGACAATATCGACCCAAAAACTATTAAATATATTAACCATGCCCAAGCATTAAATGGAATGCTGATTAATGCAGGAATGTTCTCCACACTGAGTGATGTACTCATCAAAATTATACCAGCTGAAAATATTTGGATTCCACTTATATAAAATACGTTCAGTTTGGGTTTGTTTTTTGCGAGCAGAACAGAACCTAATCCCCATGCAATATTAGCCGTTACAATCAGCCCTATTCCCAATTGATAGTTTGGGTTAATTAATTCAATCAAATAATCGCGAAATACACCAACAATACCAATTAAGCCGAGAAATAATCCACTAACTGACATCCAATTTAATCGGGCATCACGCAAAATCAATAAACTGAAAATGGTGATCCACAGAGGAGTCATGGCGCACAAAATTGCCGTTAAACCACTGCTAACATACTCTTCTGCCCACGAAACTAATCCATTACCTAAACCAAGATTCAAAAATCCAATAGCTACTAAAAATAGAATCGTTTTAAAATCAGGGCGTTCTTTAGTGGTAAAGATGGCAATGATGAGTAACACAAAACCGGCAATGAGGTTGCGTAATCCCGCTAAAAACAAACCGGGCATATACGTAACGGCTACTTTAATTCCTAAATACGTTGTACCCCAAATAATGCAAATAGCAATAAGGGAAATCCAGGCGGAAAGTGGTTTGGCTGCGGTTGATGTGGACATGAAACAAGGCTTGATTGTTACCCAAAATTACTCGGATTTTCGGGTTGATTTTTATGCCGAACACATTTTTACAAGCGCATTTTTTTTGCATTATTTTTTTTCATCACTATTTGAAAAATCCATTAAAATGACTGATTTTCAAGCCATTTACCCCTTCATCTAGCCGGACAATTATGAAGCGTTTTGAACAAGAATGGACTGATGCCTACCGCCAAGCCATAAATTTCGATTCTGATTACAATGAGAATGGTTCAGGATGGACTTATCCGATTCGTTTTATTGCTTTGGGAGATCATTCAAAAAAAGCTGTTTGGCTGAATCTTAACCATGGCACTTGTTTGGATGCCTGTTGCGGCGATGAAGCCCTTTCTCGTGACACCGAATTTGAAATTCAGGCTACTGAAAAAATATGGGACATCATTTTAAGTGAACGAGCCGACCCACTTGTTGCCCTCATGACCGGAAAACTAAAGTTGACTAAAGGTGGATTTTTTACGCTCTCACGCTATACCCGAGCAGCAAAAGACCTGGTACGATTAGCAGCGGATTTAGAAGCATCAACTCCAAAAATCCAATCTACGCTCAAGGAATACACGACAAAAGCAGCCACAAAATCTGATGAAATTGTAACCTTAACAAGACGAATCAACACCAACAGTTTTCCTTACCGTTTGTATGAAAAAGCCAAAGTTCTCGGCATTTGGAATCCAAGTTTGATTGATTTTACTCAGGACAAAAACGATTGGAATCGCTGTTCTGATGAAGAAAAAGAATTGCTTTTGCATCTTACAAGTTTGTTTCAGGCAGGTGAAGAAAGTGTGACGAATGAAATTGTACCATTAATGCTTGCGGTTTCACGAGAAAAACGATTGGAAGAAGAATTATTCCTAACCACGTTTTTATTTGAAGAAGCTAAACACACTGATTTTTTTAACCGATTCTTATCGGAAATCGCCCAAACAGATGCTGGAGATTTAGACCGATTTAAGGGGCCAAACTACACCCAACTTTTTGATATCGAACTGAATTCGGTTATGCGTCGCTTGCTTGATGATGCTTCCCCAAAAAATCAATTATTAGCATCAGTAACGTACAACATGGTAGTAGAAGGTAGCTTGGCAGAAACCGGATATCATGCTTATTTCTCTATGTTGGAAAAAAACAATTTAATGCCCGGTGTTCGAGAAGGCATTTCACATTTAAAAACCGATGAATCGCGTCATATTGCCTACGGTATTTATCTGATTTCTCGCATTTTGATAGAACATCCTGAATTAAAACCTGATTTTGATGCACGCATGAGTTATTGTCTTGAATTGGTGATTGGTGTTATTCATGAGATTTTTGGTCGTTATGAAGTGATGCCATTTGGATTACAAGCCAATGATTTTATTGATTTTGCTACGGAGCAATTTCAACGACGGTATGAGCGCATTGAAAAATCGTTGGAGAAAAAAGAACCGTTTGCAGAAAAGTTATAAAGGTATTTAGTGGTTGTCTTTGATTTCTGATTGATTTTCGTTCAGCTTTCATCAAACATTCATCGGGCTTCCAATTCTTTTTGTCTTGGTACTTAATCTTTTGGCTTCCAGAGCCTCACTTTATGCTTGAAAAGGTTTCAAGCTTTCAATTAGAAATCAGAAATCAGAGATTCAAATTTCCCGTATTTTTGAAGTATCTCTTCTTCAACCTTTAATTCGTTACATCCTTGGAATACCTTACGCTACTCATCGGTAGTTTCACCTCTATTTTTACCATTGTTAATCCTTTTGGCGCTATCCCTGCATTTTTAGCTTTAACGGCATCACACGGATCCGAATATAGAGCCCAACAACTTAGAAAGGGCATATTCTATATGTTTTTGGTGCTTTCTACTTTCTTTTTGGTAGGAACATACATCATGAACTTTTTTGGCCTTAGCCTTGAAGGAATGCGTATCGCCGGGGGAATTATGTTGATGCAAGCTGCGTTCTCCATGCTGAATCCGGAAACGAAAGGACGCAAACTCAGCGATGAAGACGTGGACAGCTTAAAGGAAAAAGCTGAAATTGCCTTTTCTCCGCTTGCAATGCCACTTTTGTCAGGGCCGGGAAGTATAGCCGTTGTGCTTGGTCTTTCCTCATCCGCAAAAGAATTGATGGATTACCCCATTATTTTGGCTTCCATTGTAGTGGTAGCTTTATTTGCGTTTTTAGTTCTTCGGATTGCTCCGTTTTTATCCAAACTCTTAGGCCCAACAGGAATTGTTGTTATGACACGCATGATGGGTTTTATCAGTTTGAGTATTGGGGTTCAATTTATTATCAACGGAATTATTCCTTTAATTAAAAATTTGTAGTCTATGGAAGAATCATTACCCAAAATTGCTCAAAAAGGTCCTTATGAGGTCTCTGTTGAGCCGAAAACGTATGCATGGTGTACATGTGGCTTATCTTCAAAACAACCTTTTTGTGATGCCTCACATAAAGGCACTGATTTCCGCTCTTTGAAGTTTGAAATCACCGAACCACAAACTGTTTTCTTGTGTGGATGTAAACAAACCAAAACGCCCCCCTACTGCGACGGTTCACATCACGACTGTTAAAAAAAAGCCGGTTAAACCGGCTTTTTTATGTTCTGTTTACTAAATGAGATAAAGCTTCATTTGGGGTCAAAACTAAACATTTGGCTTTTTCAAACGCCTTATTATCTCTTGTTATCATAATTACTTCGTTCGACACCTTTACTGCCGCGAAATACTGGATCGCATCTTCCACATCAGAAAAATTAGATGTTAAACCCATCTCTAATATGTTCTTATCCATTGGAATGATATCAACGAACTTCATCACATTTAAAAGCGTCTTTCGTAATTCGTTTTCGCTGATATACTTCCTAAGAATATAGTAGCACGTTGCAATTGCATGAGAACTTGTCTCCAAATCTACACCTTGCATTATTGCCGTTTCGACAAACGATTCCGCCTGCTGAGTAAATGGCGGTCGATTGGCAAGTAGATCTATGATAATGTTGGCATCAAGAAAACATTTCATTTAAAGATACTTTTTTTCTGCAAGAGCTCTTCTTTCAGCATCTATATCCACGTTTTCGGGTAAATCAAATTGTCCTGCAATTGAATGCAGTAATTGAAGCTTTTCCGACTCATCTGGTTTTTGTGAAATACTATCGAGATACGATTCAACAAGATGGGAAACACTTGTGTGATTGCGTTTTGCAAAGCGTTTAGCTCTTTTTACTACGTCTTCACGTACAGATAAAGTAAGTTTTGTTGTTGACATATACGTATAAATTAGAATTTATACGTACAAGGTAGCGATTTAGAAGGTTATTAACAAGCTGCCTTTCTATTTGCATTTTGCCAAAAAAAAGCCGGTTTAACCGGCTTTTTTATTCCAATACTTTCCATTCCTGATATGCTGTTCCATTGGCAACCTTCCAGCGAATCAATTGGGCATGATACGCTGCATACGCCTTTATTGCATCCACTTCTGAAATGGCATAATAGTATTCGCGTTGGTTTATTTTGAACAGAGAACTCTCACCAATATCAAACATTCGACGTTCATAAGCCAACAATTGACGCATTTCAATGGCAAATGCATACGATTGCCTAAATAAATCATATTGCAATTGAATCGCCATAAGTTCTTGATTTAACATAGCCTCGATCTTTAATTCTGCCCAATCTAAAGCGGATTCATTTTCGCGCACTTTAGCTTGATATTCTCTAAATCCACCTCGTTCTTTGCGTAAAAACAAGGGTAGTTTAAATTTTAAGCCCATCATAGCCTGATCTTCTACAGCAAATTGCAGATTATCTTTGTCACTTAAATAATTATAATACAATTGTAGTTCCGGGCGCAATTGTTCACGTTTAAGCTTTAACTCACTTTCAGCTGCCATTACTTTATTAACATATTGTCGGCGCATCGGGTGCGATTCAATAAACCCTTGAATTTGTGTGGTATCAGCCCAACTTGGAATTACCTGATTCGGATTGATACTTTCTGGAATACACTCTTCAGGCATTTCCTCACCCAAAAATGCTTCTAGTTTTAATCGAGCTTCATTGTATTTAATCAAAGCTTCGGCTCTTTGTACTGCCCGCTGACGCATAATGGTATGGGCTTCAAGCGTATCAGCGGCTGAACGATCCCCGTTGATAAATCCTGTAACCATTGCTTGTTTTAAATCTTGTGCAAGAATCAACATATTTTCATACAACTGCCAAACTTTGTAAGTCTCCACCCACTTCCAATAAGTAGCACCGGCATCCATATAAAAACTGTTTAAACTATTGGCCACTTCTTCCCGAATCTGCTCCCGTTCTGCTTTTGAAACCGCAAAACGAGTCCGCTCTTCGTCGGTAAATAAACCGCGACCTAAATCCATACTCACGCCTACATTCCACAATCTGTTTTTACCAGTTGAGTTTTCCGGATTCAAAAATTGACCATCATTTTCCTGAAAACCGGCATTAAACGTAAATGGAGAAGGTGTTTTGTACTCTATTCCTGCTTCCAGTTTTTGATAATAGGTTTTGGAATCAAATTTCTTTTGGCTGAAACTTGAATACAATTTCGGGTCAAAGGCGCCTGCAGCAGACAACACCCGTGCATCGGCTTGTTCATACACCGCTTTGAGTTGTATCACACCCGGATTTTGATTCCCAACCACATCGATATAAGAATCAAAATCAAAAATAATGGAATCGGCCTGTTGAGCCTGAACTTGCATGGCTAACAAAAGAACAGCACACAGTCCCAGTAACCTCAATTGGAATTTAATTTTCATGATTTTTTTGAATCTTTGGCATCATCAACACTCATAGCGGTGCTTTTTTCACCATTTTCTTTATAGAATGATGGAGGGAAGCCATTTATTTGTCGCCAGATTTCAAACCAAATAGGCACATCGCTCAATAAAGACATACCATGCACTCCTGAGCCTAACTGAAGTGCTTCTGGCCAAGGGAAATCTTCCGGGTCTGGAGTCACTAATACTCTATAGTAGCCATTACTGGATGTTTGCGATTCAACCATACTTACTACACCGCCGTAGGTTCCAAATGATACATTAGGCCAACCCGAAAATACGAGTGCCGGCCAACCATCAAAAACTAGACGCACTTTTTGGCCAACTGCCACAAGCGGTAAATCCATCGGCTTAACATAAATAGCTGCTGCCATAGAAAAGTTTGCAGGCAGAAGTGTGGCTAATTGCTCTCCTTCTTTTACCGTTTCACCCAAACCGGCGCGGTGCATTCGGGAAACGATACCTGCTTGAGGAGCTTTAATCACCAGGTTTTTTCGACGCATTTCATAATTCGTTAACGCTATTTCCAGTTTTTGAATCTCTGTTTGTGCGTCATTCATTGCTGAAATAGCTGTAAATCTATCAGATTCCGCTTTTGCAATTTTTTCATTGAATTCTTGTCGTGTTTGCTCAAAAGTGAGTTGAAGATTGGCTAATTCCTGCCGTTGATAGGCCAATTTATTTTCTTTGGCGATTCGTCCGGCCATCGTTTCTTGTCGTTTTACATCACGCACTTCCAAATCCGTTAACGAACGTAACCCATCTTTATACAATTGATTGGCTCGGTCGGCCTGTTTATCAGCAACCACTGCAGAAAAATCGTAGGCAACCAAATCGGCACTATCACTTACAATCATCAATTTAAGTTGTTGTTCTTTAATAGCAAGCGACTCCAGTTTTACTTTCATAAGATTACGAAGCGCAGTTATCTGATTCGCCAAGGCAACTGTTTTATTTTGATAGGCTTGAACGGCCTCCGTTTTAGCCTGAATTTGATTGCGTGTTCGTTCTAATAACATGGGGTCGAAGTACAAATCTTTCGTTTCCGATAATACGGCAATGGTGTCGCCTTTTTGTACACGATCACCTTCGGTTACATACCATTGTTCAATTCTTCCAGGAACTACTGAAACTATAGTTTGAGGACGCTTATCAGGTTCTAGGGTAGTTAACGCACCATCTGATTTTACGTTTTGGGTCCAAGGCAACACCAATAACACAACAAGAGCTATTAATGAACCCAGCAACCATCGATTAATTTGTTTATATACATCACGGTCGCGAATGCTTTGATAACTTCGAAAAGCTTCTAAATCAACCTGATGGCGAATGCTATTGTTGGTAATGTTTAACATAGATAGTTATCCAAGATTAATTTCGTTTTTAAAGCAAGCTTTTACTTCTTCTTCATTTGATATCGCAATAAGAGTAAAATTGGCTTCTTTTGAAGTCATCCACTGCCAAATCAACTTCCTTTCTGTGTTGTTGATATGCTGAAGATCATCCTCTATTAAAACAAGACGCGGATTATGCACTAAGGCACGAGTTAATATGATTTTACGAGCCACACTTTTAGGCAAACGTTTTGCATCCGGTTCCAATTCGGTGTCTAAGCCTTTAGGAAGGTCTTTAAGTGTGTTATCCCAGAATAAACGTTTTGACATTTCTAAAATATCTTCATCAGAAATATCGGTTCTTCCCATGGTAATATTTTCACGAAGTGTTCCCTGAAATAATTCTTCATCAGAAAAGCAGGTACCAATTTGTTTTCGAAAAGCTGCTAAATCCCACACATGTAAGCTTGTGCCGTTTATGAGTAAGGTTCCGTCGTACTCCAGATAAAATCCAGCTAAAATGTGAATTAATGTTGATTTTCCCGACCCATTAGCTCCGCAGATATACCATTTACTTCCGGGTTCAATATGCAAGTTTAAGGGATTAAGTACTGGTTTATCCGTATCAGGATAGGTAAAACTCAATTGATTTAATTCAAGTGAAAACGGCGTGGTATCATTTGAACGAATTGGAACTTTACCATCATTCGGTTCAATTGGCCAATCGGTAACAGAACCCACTTTTTCAAGTGCGGTTAGTATGTCATAGATTTCTTCAAGGCTAAGAATGATTTTTTCCACCGAGTTAATCACCAATAAAATGATGATTTCAGCAGCCACAAACTGACCTAGGTTAATTTGTTGATCTACTACTAAAATACTACCAATTATGAGGAGTCCGGCTGCCACAAATGCTTTAAAACTTACTAATGAAGCATATTGACGAACTAAAATTCTGAAATGATTTACTCGTGCGCTTAAATATCCGACCACGATATCATCGGTTCGTTGCAAGTGTAACCCTGTTTCACCAGCAACTTTAAACACGCGCAAACTGCGAGCAATTTCTTCAAGCCAAAAGGCCACATCATACTTATACCCTGACTCTTGAAGTGAGGTATGAAGCCCTCTTGGTCCCCAGAATTTCATAATAAGAAACACGATGGCAACTAATACGAAACCAAAAATGATGAAAAAAGGGTGATAAAACGAAAGTAACACAACCCCGAAAATGATTTGAAGAACAGCAGCAGAGAAATCAAGTAAGATTTTTGAAATCCCCTTTTGAATGGTCATCGTGTCAAAAAAGCGGTTAATTAGCTCAGGTACATATCGTTTATTCAAGATGTCAAAACGAATTTTGGGTAAACGGTACGCAAATTCGATACTCGCGCGAGTAAAAATGCGCTGTTTCAGATTCTCTGCAATATGCATCTGCATAATTTGCAAAGCACCGGTTATGATAATCCCTGCAACTACAATCACAACCAAAACCCACCATGTTGTTGGTAAAACCCCACCTTGAATTAAATTGATGATTGCTTGAATTCCTAATGGTAGGGAAAGGGCAACCAATCCTTGAAATACAGCATAAAAATACAATTGCCCAATTTCCTTTTTATCTAAAGAAAGCAGGCGAAAAAAGCGCTCTAAGGGGGTTAATTTTCCTTCGATTTGCGGACCGGCCATGGTTTTATTCCGATTTTAATGTGTTAATAATCAACGTGGAGGCGATATGTCTTAGTTTTTCGTTGGTGTCAGCATCGCATAAACCAGGTAAATGCTCAGCATAAAACTGCTGCCTGTGGATAGCATCCATCATCATTGAAATCAATGTTTTGGGGTTGGGGTAATGAGGGTTTATTTGCCCCACTATATCTACTAAACGCGCACAAATACGCTTATACACCAAAAAAACACCTAATTGATTTTCAATGTCCACCTCACGATTCAAATAGGTTTTGGGGGCTTCTTCTACTACAATTTTGTACAGATTATGCAAATTGATATTCCCGAAAGCAGCCCCTTGTTCAGGACGTTCAGCCAACACACGAAATGCCTGTATAAGTTGTTGTTCAGGCGTTGGAATGTTCGCGATAGAAAAAACCAAGCGATATTCTAACCAAACCCAGTACCACGAGGTGAGATACAGCAATAGTTTGTGTTTGTTTTCAAAATAGCGATAAACCGAACTTTCGGGACTTCCAATAGCATCAGCGAGCTTGCGCATGGTAAATTGTTCAAATCCCAAATCATGAATCAAACGAATAGATTCCGAAACAATACTTTTGCCTAAAGCACTCGTTTCAGGGTCTTTCAGGTAAACGGATTCGTTTACATTGATCTTTATTTGAGATAATAGCACGTCCATATATAGTTCTGCGAAAATACGTCGCAATGATAATAGTATTACTATTGAGCTTGATTAAACCGCTATTAATTGTTTATTAGAAAGTGGTTAGAAATAAGCTTGACGTTCGAAGCTTGAAGCTGAAACACTAGTGATCAAAAGCATGAAGAATTGGAAGCTTGAGGGATGTTTGATGAAAGCAGATATCAATCATCAATCATAGATCAACTAACCCTGAATTCTTTCTACATATACCGAAGATATTGTACAGCGCTTACTGATACCTCTACACCTCAAAACCTTTACAAAATCTGCTACTACCTAACACCTTACGACTTAAACCTTTTTCAAATACTCCCTACTCCTGCTATAAATCTTTAATCCTTTACATCTTTATAACTTTTATTTTATGCGCATGAAAAAAGCCAGGAAACCTATTCCCATTCCACCTCACGAACTACTCGATGCTTACGCCCAGGGAATTTTCCCCATGGCAGATGACGCCCAATCAACTGAAGTGATGTGGTACACGGCTATTCGACGCGGTATAATTCCTATGAATTCCTTCAAGGTTTCTAAAAATGTTACACAACGCATAAAGAAACAGGATTTTGCCGTTAGAATAGATTACGATTTTGAACAAGTGATGCGAGCTTGCGCTGAACGTGAATCAACCTGGATTTCTGAAAGATTGATTGCATCTTATACGCAGTTACACCGCTTGGGCTTTGCTCATTCTGTGGAAATCTGGCGCGAAAATGTCTTAATTGGTGGGCTTTACGGGGTAAAATTAGGCAGGGCTTTCTTCGGTGAGTCTATGTTCAAAAGAGAAAAGGAAATGGATAAAATTGCTTTGTATTATTGCCATCAATGGCTTGATTTGCAAGGAGTTATTCTTTGGGATACTCAATTTTGGACCGAGCATTTAGCCCAATTTGGTTGCATTGAAATTGAAGCCCAAACGTATCAACGCTTGTTACAAGAAGCCCTCAAAGATTTATAATTACTGCATAAAGTCGTATTTGAGCTTACGTTTTTTCCAGCGGTCTTTGGCGAATGCCTGCAAATCTGCAATCGTGTCTTTTTCATCTAAAATCTCGAGGCCCAGCAGGGTTTCTATGATATCTTCCATGGTGATGAGTCCTTCAACGCCTCCATATTCATCTACAATTAACGCTATATGTTCTTTTCGTTCGAGCATTAACTCCCAAGCTCGAGAAAGACGAACCGACTCATGTAACACCAATAATTCTCGTTTGATATCCTTTAGTTGACGATTTTCGTGCTTTTCAGCCAATGTTTCAAAAACCGTTTCACGAAATACATAACCCGTTATTTTTTCAGGATGTTCGTGGTAAATCGGGATTCTTGAGTAGTATAAAAATGACTTATTCTTTAAGAAATCCTCAAGTGACATCGTTTCATCAGCGATGTTCATCACCACTCGAGGAGTCATTACTTCGGTAACCCGAATCTGCCGGAGTCTTAATACATTTTGAATGATGCGCGATTCTTCTACCTCGAACGTACCTTCTTCGGCACCAATTTGCGCTAATATGGAAACTTCATCTCGGTTTACCGTTGGTTCTTTTGCATCATTGGATAAAAATTGCGTTAACTTTTCCGACATCCACACAAAGGGATAAGTGATGTAAATAAAAACCTGAATCGTAGAAACGGCAAAACCTGAGAGGTTCTTCCAATAACGAGCTCCGATTGTTTTAGGAATAATTTCAGAAAAAACCAGAATTAAAAGCGTCAAAACCGCTGAAATAACACCAAAATAGGTTTCTCCAAAAAGTTCTACAGCTTGGGCACCGACACCTGCGGCACCAACGGTGTGCGCAATCGTATTCATGGTTAAAATTGCCGAAATCGGTCGATCAATTTCTTTTTTATGATGCGCAAATCGGTCGGCCCACTTAATTCCTTCTTTCTGTTTAACACTAATGAATGAAATCGGGGTAGAAAGTAAAACAGCCTCCAAAACGGAGCACAGAAAGGAAATGAAAAGAGCTAGAGTGAGATAAAAAATGAGTTCGAACATGATTTACGTATATACATAAAATAACTATTGCGGTTTAACATTATTTTGAAAGGTTTATCGGAGCCTTTTTTTGGCGGAATCTTGTCTGACATCAAAAATGGATAAACTAATCAGCCGCTTTTCATCAATTCAGTAAAAAACGCGATTATGCTTTGTTAACTGAATTCCATAAATCCGCTTTGTCGGCTCCTCTAAACTGCCTATTAACGGGTGTTTTTTAGTGAATCTGTTAATGTTTTGAATTTGTTTTCAAACTCCGCTTCAACTTGAATCCCAAACTCTTCTATTAGATAATCTTTTATTTTACGATAATTCTTTGCAGCTCTCTTCGTGATTTTAATGGTCATGTCACTACTTGAAAATCTCTTCAATATCTAATAGCTCTTCTTCATTTTCAGATTCTGAATACGACAACAAAACCTCATTTTTTTGCGCTTCCTTTAATGAGTTCCACAATTTTCCGACAGATTTTTCATCCTGTTTTTTCAATAATCCAAACAATTTTTAAAAGTAAAGATTCATCATTACTTTCATCAATTTGATGATGTAAGTAGGCTTTTAGTTCTTGTGTATTCATAATTGGATTGTAATAGTTTTATGCGAAATAGCCAAACGCTTATAGGATTCGAGTTCAAAAAAAATGGTCTAGACGAATAATCACCTAGACCAAATAGATTTAATAAAGAATGACTCTTTTACGCCACTCCCAGATCCTTCATAATCGCATCGATTTTTGCATCTAACTGAGCAGAAACCGCATCGAATTCCGCTTTGGATGGCAACGAACCTTTCACGCTGCAATAGAATTTAATTTTAGGTTCGGTCCCTGAAGGACGTGCCGAAATAATACTTCCGTCTTCCAATACAAATTGCAGTACATCCGATTTGGGTAACTCAATCGCTGATTTTGCACCGGTTGTCAGATTGATTTCTTCTCGTAATTCGTAATCTTTTAAAACTGCTACGTTCACGCCACCCAATGAGTCAGGTGTTTGCTCGCGGAAACCTTTCATCATAGCTTTGATTTCTTCGGCACCGGCTTTGCCTTTTTTGGTTAATGAAATCAGCTTTTCTTTGTAATACCCATGCTTGATGTACAATTCAAGCAGAGCATCAAATAAACTTTCCCCTTTATCCTTGTAAAAAGCGGTCATTTCGGCAATCATTGCCGCAGAAACTACGGCATCTTTATCACGCACATGGTCACCCACTAAATACCCGTAACTTTCTTCGCCACCAACTACAAAACGCTTTTTGCCTTCGAGACGCGTCATGATATCGCCGATAAACTTAAATCCGGTAAGCACATTGTAACAGGTTGTGTTGTACGATTTAGCGATAGAATCCATCAAATGAGAGGTTACAATAGTTTTTACTACATAGGTATTCTCATTTAATTTTCCGGCCTCGTGCCATGCGCGCAGCACGTATTCCATTAATAAACTTCCGGTTTGATTCCCGTTGAGCAGAATAAACTCGCCATTATTGTCTTTTACGGCAATTCCAACACGGTCAGCATCGGGGTCGGTGGCCATAACCAAATCAGCGTCAATGGCTTGGGCTTTGTTGAGCGCCATGGTTAAGGCTTCGTGTTCTTCGGGATTTGGGTACACGACTGTAGGGAAATTCCCATCCATCGTACACTGTTCTTCCACCAAATTTACATTTTCGAAACCAAAGGCCTGCAAGGTTTGTGGAACAACAGTAAAACCGGTTCCATGAATAGGTGAAAACACGATTTTTAAATCTTTTTGGCGTTGTATCGCATCTTTTGATATGGATTCTTGCGCCAATCGGTTAATGAATTTTTCATCCATTTCTTTGCCTACAGGATGAATCAAATTAGGATTTCCATCAAATACGACTTCATCAACGGAGGTGATTTTAGCTACTTCGGCAACTACATTTTTATCATGTGGTGCAATAAGTTGTCCGCCATCATTCCAATAGGCTTTATACCCGTTATATTCTTTGGGATTGTGTGAAGCAGTTAGCATAACTCCACCTTTACAGCCTAATTCACGAATCGCAAAGGAAAGTTGTGGAGTGGGACGCAATTCATCAAACAAATACACTTCAATACCATTCGAGGAAAACACATTGGCTGTAACTTGAGCGAATTCTGTTGCATGATTTCTACTGTCGTGCGCAATAGCCACTTTTATGTTTTCGCCCGGATACGTTTGTTTGAGATAATTGGCAAAACCCTGAGTGGCCATTCCGATCGTATAACGGTTCATGCGGTTTGAACCCACGCCCATGATGCCGCGTAATCCACCGGTTCCAAACTCTAAATCTTTATAAAACGAATCGGTTAATTCAGTGTAGGCTTCTTTTTCAAGTAAAGAACGAATTTCTGCTTTGGTTGCATCATCATAATTTCCTTCAAGCCAAACATTTATCTTTTGTTGAACTGCAGCTTCTAAAGTAGCCATGGTTAATCCTTTGTTGTTCTATGTGATTTCATTTGGTGATGATTTATGAATTTCTTGAAAATCCAAGCTCATAAATCCTGTTTTATTCTGCTTGGAAAATACTTAACCCACTCTTTTGAACCAACTTAATTGCATCTAAACCGCATCCGCATCAATACTTTTATAACAACCGAAAATCTCTGTGAAGGTTGTTACGCCTTCGAGTTCTTTCATAAGTCCAGAGTGATGGGTTGATGCCAGGTCGCCCTCTACATCTACGATAAAATCGTACTCCCAAGGTTTTCCTAATTGTGGACGCGACTCCAGTTTGGTCATGTTAACTGAATGTGCTTTAAACACCTGTAACACATCAAGCAATGAACCGGATTTATGTTTAACCCCCAAATGCAAGGTCGTCTTTAACGAATTACTAAGGGGTTTTTCGGTATAGGTTTGATAAGACAAAAGCAAAAACCGGGTATAATTATTGGGATCGGTTTCAATATTGCGCGCTAAAACGGGCATATCATAAAGAGAAGCGGCTAAATCGGAAGCAATTGCCCCCACATGAGTTAATTGTTTTTCTTTGATGAGATTCACCGAACCGGCTGTATCTTCTTTTTCAATGATTTTCGCACGTTGTTTATTCAAAAAATCGCGGCATTGTTCAATAGCCATCGGGTGCGACCAAATTTCACGTAAATCATCAAACTGAACGCCCGGAAATGTAATCAGTTGATGAGAAATGCGAAGATAAACTTCGGCAACTATCGGGATTTTGTAGCGTGCTAACCGGTTATAGTTGTGCGTAATGGAGCCTGCGATAGAATTTTCGATGGCGACTAGACCAAAGTCGGCTTTTTTTTCTGCCACATCTTTAAATACCTCTTCAAACGTTGCTCGCTCTAACAATTCATATTGGCTGAATAATTTATTGGTTGCAATATGATGAAACGAACCTTTTTCACCTTGAATGGAAATCTTCATACATCGTGTCTCGACTGGTTAAAAACATGTTGAATGTGCGCAAGAATACAAGCAAATCGGAACTTTTACGAACCTTTTCAAAAAAATGAGCAAACTCTACAATCCTTTTTTGTTTTGTTTGATTATGAATTGTTCAATACCGTACCTTGTTTTCTTGCGAAAGGTGTTTTCATAAATGAAATTTCCCTAAACGGAAGATATTTTTCATTTTGGTGGGGCAAGGGTGTGAAAGCCGTGTCCCTCTTCATGGTTAACAAAAAAAATAGAATAGAATTATTATGTCATTCCGATGGCTCTTTCAGGAACCGGAGGAAGCAACCGTCGTGTCTAGTCTGGCTGATGCAATTAATGTCAGTCCGACCTTGGCGCGTTTGTTGGTCCTTCGTAACGTACGCACCTTCGATGAAGCTAAACTCTTCTTTCGCCCCGACTTAAGTCAACTTCACAATCCCTTTTTAATGAGGGATATGGATAAAGCCGCCTCCCGTTTGGCACAAGCAGTCCGCACCGGTGAAACCGTTGTGGTTTACGGCGATTACGACGTGGATGGAACTACGGCTACTTCCATGATGTATATGTTTTTGTTAGAATTTGGATGTAAAGCCCATTATTACATTCCCCATCGTTTTAAAGAAGGTTATGGCATTTCGGAAGATGGCATTGAATATGCAAAATCCATCAACGCAAGTTTAATTGTTTCGGTTGATTGCGGAATAACGGCTATTCAAGAAGCTGAAATGATTCGTGAAATGGGTATGGAACTCATTGTGTGCGATCATCATACTACAGGCGATACCTTGCCCAATGCCTACGCTGTTCTCGACCCCAAACGCCCCGATTGCACCTATCCGTTTGATGGCTTATCCGGTGCCGGTGTAGGATTTAAGTTGATGCAAGCTACCTTGATGGAATTGGGATTGCCACCAACTGTTGTGTATAAATACCTCGATTTATTAGCGATTTCAATTGCTTCGGATATTGTTCCTATTGTGGGTGAAAATCGAATTTTGATGCGCGAAGGATTGGCGATGCTCAACTCACAGCC
This sequence comes from uncultured Chitinophagales bacterium, assembly GCA_964541325.1. Taxonomy (GTDB): domain Bacteria; phylum Bacteroidota; class Rhodothermia; order Balneolales; family M1805; genus M1805. The sequence continues at coordinate 17,816 of CAZIQX010000041.1, forward strand.
ACGCGCCGGTGTTAAAGCTCTTCTTGATTTAATCAACTTACCGGCAGGAACCCTCACCACGAACAAAATTGTATTTTCGATTGGTCCACGAATCAATGCTGCCGGACGCTTAGCCGACGACCGCACTGCCGTTGAGTTGCTGCTTGCTCCGGAT
>CAZIQX010000042.1:0-8490 GCA_964541325.1 uncultured Chitinophagales bacterium
GCTTATGGACGCTTTTTCAAGCATTTGGCGCTCAGCTCACACAATACTCTCTTTTCACATTTTATAGAATCAATTGCTGATATGGTGCGCCGGGCTTTGCCTTTTGCACGCATCAAATTTGAAAGCATCCCCCAATCACGCGAAACAATTATTGATCAACTCTTACAAATTGTGGATGCTATTGAGCGACAACAACCTCAACTCGCCCGCACTCTGGTTATCGAACACATCGAATATGTGGAAAAATCCCTCCGCAAGGTTATGGGAAATACGGTGACTAACGGCAAACTTATTCGCTATTAAACAACCAAATGGAGAACCAATCATGAAAGAAAACAAAAACGTATCCGCTGATGTCTCTCGCGAAGTCGCTGAATCGGCTCGTCAGACTGAGTGGCAATTACCATCCTTTGCCGGTGGTTTATTTATGGGTTACTTTGATGCTAGCCCCATGCTTCCATACACAGATTTATCACCTGAAGAAGCTAAAGCAACCGATGAATTCTGTAAAAAACTCGATGATTATCTCGTAAACAATTACGACGCCGACGAGGTGGACCGCACCGGAAAAATCCCTGAAAAAAACATCGAAGATTTGAAAAAAATGGGGCTTTTCAACATGAAAATCCCTAAAGAATATGGTGGACTCGGGTTTTCACAATTAGCTTTTACCAAAGCTGCTATGGTGGTTGCAAGTCATTGCGGTTCTCTAACAGCCTGGATGTCCGCTCATCAAAGTATCGGTGTTCCTCAACCGTTAAAGTATTTCGGTACGAAAGAGCAAAAAAATAAATACTTCCCCATGATGGCGAAAGGCGCTATTTCAGCCTTTGCTTTAACCGAGCCTGATGTTGGTTCTGACCCTGCACGTCTTTCTACTCGAGCCGAACTCACTCCCGACGGAAAACATTGGATTATCAATGGTGATAAACTTTGGACAACCAATGGTGTGGTAGCTGAATTGCTCGTTGTAATGGCACGCACCAAACATCCAGATACCGGAAAAGAAGGTATCACCGCATTTATCGTTGAAACCAATACTCCTGGTTTTGAAGTTGTTCATCGCTGCGAATTCATGGGTATTCGTGCTATTGAAAACGGCCTCTTGCGCTTCACGGATGTTAAAGTTCCACGCGATGCCGTGATTGGTGAAATCAACAAAGGTTTAAAATTAGCTCTCGCTACGTTAAATACAGGTCGATTAACCCTTCCTGCTGCGGCCGCCGGTGGTGGAAAATTAGCAACACGTATTGTTCGCAAATGGGCTCAAGATCGGGCTCAATGGGGACAAATCATTGGTAAGCACGATGCTGTAGCTGGTCAAGTAGCGTACATTGCATCTCACACCTTTGCGATTGACGCTATTGCATTAGTGGTTTCTCAAATGGCCGACCAAGGTAAAGCCGATATTCGCATTGAAGCTGCGATGGCGAAATTGTTTACCACTGAACACGGCTGGAACTTGTTAGATAAAATGGTTCAGGTTCGTGGCGGACGCGCGTATGAAACAGCTATTTCCTTGAGTGATCGTGGTGAAATCGGTTATCCGTGCGAGCGTATGTTACGCGATATGCGAATTAACCGAATTTTGGAAGGTTCAACGGAGATTATGCACTTGTTCCTCGCTCGGGAAGCTTTAGATACACACCTCAAAAAAGGTGGTGATTTATTGAATCCTAAAGTTTCTATCGGCAAGAAATTAGTTGCTTTAGTAAAAGCAGGAGCATTTTATGCGCCCTGGTATTTAACACGTTATGTACCGTCCGTTCCGGGTTCTTCATTTGCTAATGAGCCCAAACAGATGCATAAGTACTACAAATATGTGGGCAAAACGAGTAAAAAATTAGCTCGTGCCATTTTCCACAAGATGAATAAATATGTGGCTGCACTTGAATTTAAACAACGAATTCTTGGTCGCATTGTGGATATTGGAACCGACTTGTTCTCCATTGCAGCATCAGCAGCCTATGCCGGATATATGCTTAAGCAAAACCCAAATGACAAATCGGTGTTAACCGTTATGGAAACCTATTCCACCTTTGCGAAACAACGCATTGAGCAAAACTTTGCTGAGCTTGATAAGAATTTCGATTCCGAGCAACGCAAATTAGGCTTAGCTGTAATTGAAGACAGTGTAACCTGGATTGAAAAAGGTGCGGTTTCTGAAGCATCTACTCGCAAACCTCGTTTTGATAAAATCAATAAAAAATCAAAACCGAGTGAACCGGTAGCTGAACCGGCTTAAGTTTAGATTAGCTTAACAGTTCGAAGCCGTTTCTTTTCTAGTAAGAGAAACGGCTTTTTTTTATTAGTAGAATTGTGAACTTGATTGAAAAATGAATTCTTGGACTTCATTCCATTAATTACTATTAATTTTTGGAGTCTATTCCAGAAATTAATAAATATCACCCTCTATCCGGCGTACTCACTTTATGAATCCATCCCCCGCCGATTACATCATCACCTTCGTAAACCACCAAAGCCTGTCCCGGAGTAATGGCATGTCGCCCCTCAGGAAAACGAATCGTGAGTTCATCATCACCGGTTTGGGTTAAGAATCCTTCTGCACCGTCATCATTGTAACGAATCGCTCCAATTACTTTCATGTCGTCTTCAGGAACGCGGTCATATTTCACCATATTAATTTGGCGAGCAGTACAAACGGTATTCACCAAGTCGGATTCTTCACCAATCGTAACGGTATTGGTCATTGGGTCAATATCGGTCACATAAACCGGATACCCCATCGCTAAATGCAGTCCACGGCGTTGACCAATCGTATAAAACGGATAGCCTTCATGCTTACCCACCACTTTTCCGTGTTTGTCCACAAAGTTTCCACCTTTTACACGCTCGCCTAATCCATCCACTTTATCCTTTAAAAAACGGCGATAGTTGTTATCGGGCACAAAGCAGATTTCATACGAATCTTTCTTATTGGCCACGTTAAACAAATTGAATTCCTCAGCCATTTTGCGGATTTCGGATTTATGAAATTTCCCAAGTGGATAGCGAGTTCGCGCTAAATTGGTTTGCGAAATTCCCCACAACGCATACGATTGGTCTTTGTTCACATCTAAACCGCGAGAAATCACAAATCGGTTATTTTCTTCACGTACATTGGCATAATGACCCGTTGCAATCCAATCACATCCTAAATCATCGGCACGTTTTAAGAGGGCCGTCCACTTGATATGTGTATTACACAACACACACGGATTCGGTGTGCGTCCGTTCATGTATTCATCCACAAAACGGTTAATTACCCAATCTCCAAACTCTTCACGAATATCCACAATAAAGTGATTAAAACCGTGCTTGATAGCAATTTGACGCGCATCATTCATGCTTTCGAGTGTGCAACAACCGGTCTCCTTCTTCGACTTTCCACCACTGTGCGAATAGTCCCAGGTTTTCATGGTGATACCAATAACTTCGTAGCCTTGTTCTTTTAGCATAACAGCAGCAACCGATGAATCCACGCCACCGCTCATTGCCACTAAAACGCGTCCATTTTTACTCATTGTGTTTGGTTGAATTGAATTAGGGTAAATATTGAACCCAAAAATACGGCGAATTTCATACAGATGTGATAAAGCTTACCGATACGATTCATCGATACCCGTGTTATTATGATTTGGCTATGCCCCTCGTTCGCTTCGCTCACTCGGGTCGGGCTTTCCGCTTGTAGTCCTCGAAAGCTTTTGTGTTATACAGAAAAAAAGTTATTCCCTAACCTAAATCATAAATCAGCAATCAACCATCAGAAATGCACAAAAGCTTTCTGTGGGCTACCGCTGCAATCCCTCATAGATTCGACGCGGGTTGCACCTTCAGTGATGAGTTATATAGAACTTCATAATTTTTCAGAATCTCAGTCTTGAACGACTCCGGTAAATAATCCCAAGCTCTTAACTCAACCAGAATTGGAATTGTACTGTCTTGGATAGCATCAATCGCATCATACAATTGATCAATATACGCTCGAGAGCCAACTAAAGAACGTACTACTAAATCTAAATCACTCCCTTCGTGTGCATCTCCATGTACACGGCTACCGTAGGCCAAAACTTGAATGGGAGTAGTAAAATACGTTTCAAAAATTGAAATTAACGTTAGCCTGTCTTTTTCACGAATCAACATGTTGACTCCTTATAATTTCCACCAAAGCTTTTGCATCTTCAATAAATTGAGGAATAATCTCTAACGTTTTATTGGCAAATTCAAAACCATAATCATGCGCTGTAGTATATCTGTTATCTCTATAATGCATCCAACGCTCCGTTTGCTCTTCATTCAAAAATGTATGTTTTGAAGCATATCGAAAGACGTCTTTAAAGGTCAATCGATCAACTTCACGAGACGAGTGAAAGTAAGGCTTAAGCAATTTTCGTAGCAATTTTCCAGATTGCTCTAGAACTAATTCAAACTCTTTAATTACAGCTGCGCGGTATAGGTCATACTCAATACTTGATTGATCTACGTTATGAAGCATTCTAAAAGCTTGGTCGAGAGCCTTTAAACAACGTTCAATAAACTCAGTATTTAATTTTGTTGTCATACATGCAAATTAATCATCCTGTCAAAAAATAACCAATTTAAGTTATACGGCTTATTCAGTATTGGATAGTGTAATTAAAGAACCCTAGTTTATCAAAATCCCAAACAGTACTAAAACGGTCAACTCTATTTAGAATTGGACACTTTTTACCTTCTACTATTAGGCTTCTGACTTCTGGCTTCAGGCTTCTGGCTTCAGGCTTCTGGCTTCTGGCTTCTGACTTCTGACTTTTGACTTTTGACTTCTGACTTCTGACTTTTGACTTTTGACTTTTGACTTCTGGCTTTTGACTTTTGACTTCTGACTTTTGACTTTTGACTTCTGACTTCTGACTTTTGACTTTTGACTTTTGACTTCTGGCTTCTGGCTTCTGGCTTCTGGCTTCTGGCTCTAATCTACATATACAAATACGGCTTCCAATCATCATAAACCGTATTTATCTGCGCTCGTAAATACATCAAATGATTCGGTTTATGAGGTTTACTCAATAAAGGCATATTTGCCTCTTTGGGCGTACGATTTCCCTTTTTAACATTACATGAAGAGCAACAGGCAACCAAATTATCCCACTCATCACTTCCACCCCTACTTTTTGGCAATACATGGTCAATCGTTAAATCTTCCTTCTTACCACAATATTGACAGCGATTGTTGTCACGTTTCAACACATTTTTTCGGGTCACTACAATCTTTTTCTGAGGAATCCGCACATAATCAAACAACCGAATCACAGTAGGATAGTCAAAGGTTTCAGTAACGGAATGAATTCGCTTTTCAGGATGCTTATGCATGAGTTCTGCTTTTCCAAGCAGAACCAAAATAAATGCCTTTTTCAAACTACACAGACTCAATGGCTGATAATCCTGATTGAGTACCAAAACTTGTCCGGATAGCTTCGACATATTACCGCTTCATGTTGCTTATTCCTGTGTTTGCAATGCTTGAAACGGCTGAACAAACTGAATTCGTTCAAAAAGTCGTTTATCAAATGGGAATGGATTATCAAAGCGCCGCTCAAATAACAAATTATTTAATTTTACATGGCCTGATGCATGAAGCAGTGTTCCATCACCTAAATAAAAGCCTACATGAGTAATTTTTTCGGGAACTTCACCAAAATAAACTAAATCTCCCACATTGGCTCGTACTAAATCCCGTGCAGCTTGAGCGCCTATTTGAACCTGTTCTCGTGCATTCCTTGGGGGATTAAACCCAAATAATTGATGAACCAATTGCACATAACCGGAACAATCTAAGCCGGTATCTGTGCGTCCACCCCACAAATATGGAACGCCTAAAAGTTGTTTTGCCGTGCTAAGTACATCAAGTTGACGAACTAAGATTGGCGCTGAACGGACTTCATATTCGCCATGAGGCAATGTAACTGTTACATCATCAAAAATAACTTGCGCACCCAAAGGGACATAGATGGAGTCCGTTTCATTATGGGCATAAAAACCCCGATAAGGCGATCGTTCTTTTTTGGGGTGATGTAACCAACGCTCAAATTCGTCAGGTGGTAAAAAACGAACCTGATTACGATTAACCCAACCTTCGTAGGCATCTGTAGTTGCACGAATCTGCACCCAACGTTCTGTAATGGCTAACACTTCAAACGATTCACCCAAAAGGAGCTGTGTCTCTTGTTGACTCGCATCAGAGGCTTCTGAACGAAGTGGAACGATTCCTGTAATACAATAACCATATAAAAATGACATAAACAACGATTTTTTAACCGTTGAATGATGCCCTATTTATAGGAGATATTCAAGCGGTTTTAATTAAACCAAGAATTAAAAAGAGCAATAATCTCATCATCCAATGTAGGATTAATAGCCACAGCTAAAATGATGGAGACCGCAAGGCCTGTCAAGGCATATGAAGCGTCTTTCCACATCATTTTCAAACTTTTCGCAAGTGGCTTACCCTGTCCCATTGAGTCGGTAATACTCATAGCAATTTCACGTCCGGCAAGTAATCCCAGAAATACCCACGTAGTACTCATAGGAATATTACTGACCTCTTTGAACAAATAAAGAATGACGGCGTAAATAAAATCAACAATAGTAGCAGCCCGAATATCAACAATATTTGATTTTTCAGTCACAATCTCTTGAATGCGGTCGCCTCGTAAATAAAACAAAACACCAAGACCTAAAAAGATGAAGACAGCAAAACCAAAAAACTCACTTGTATTAAGCTGACGTGGTAAATACACAGCAATATTGGCTGCGTCTTGCATCACCCAAACTGCCCACAAAAGACCTGATGTTACCCATTGAATTGGCATCCACATCGGATGTGGTTCTGAATTAGCAAATTTTCGTATGAGTTTAGCAGCGACTATGTAAAAAACAATGGCTACAATAAACGTGGAAAAATAGCCACTTAAACTCTTGGTTAACATTGATTGAATACCGGCTAAATCAGCAGAAAAACAACTCAGAATTAAAAAAGTTGTAGAAACGGGCATTCTAAGACGCGTAAGAATCAGTAAAAAGATGGGGGCGGCAATTTGCAAAAAGGAAAAGCTTGTTGGCGCAATTTCAAAACCTTTCGATGCCAATCGTTGATGCGACACATCGCCATCATAACTTAAAAAACTATAAGCGACTACAGCTAAAAATATCCCACCAATATACAGCCACAACATCCACCACTTTTTTTCCGCATTTGACGCCAAAAACGTACCAATAGTTTGAATACTGTCATTTGCTATTGCAGAGTAACCTGCTAATACAAATCCAACCCACATAGCTACATGCGCATAAGGATAAGCAATAGCAGCAATAAAGAAAGCAATCCCAATGATTATCAGAAATGTCTTTTCCTTTATGATGATATCTACAAAGCTTGCCGCAATCGATTGCTTGAGCGTTACGTCTTCACTGTCATTGTCCGAAATAGCCGGCTGTTTTTCTTCCATACATTCTTAGAGTGTGAGAGGGTATAGACTCTAAAATTAAGAAATCATTACCTCTTTAATATTATCAGAGTATTAACTAGGCACAATTATTATTAAATAGCACTAAAAAAATCGCTTTTCTGTGTATTTTTGGGCAATCTTCATGTACGTTTGGCAAGATATTTTTTTGTAACATTATTCTCGAATATACATTGAAGTAGAATTTTACTTCTCAAATTTAAACTACCACACCTTTATGCCATACAATAAAGACATCACCTTATCCAGCGTTTACAAAGAACCCGGACCCAAACTCGACCACGAGAATCCGTTTGAATCCATGATGGAGCGTTTTCGCTTTGCATCTGAAATTCTTCATCTCGATGAGGGTATGTTTCAATACCTGTCTAATCCAGCAAAACAAGTTATAGTTTCGGTACCTGTTCTCATGGATAATGGTGAAATTCGTGTGTTTGAGGGCTATCGCGTTTTACACAACGATGTTCTCGGACCAACCAAAGGAGGAATTCGTTATGCACCTGATGTTAATATTGATGAAGTTAAGGCCTTAGCTGCCTGGATGACCTGGAAATGCGCCGTTGTAAATGTTCCTTATGGAGGCGCTAAAGGCGGTATTCGTTGCAACCCTAAGGAGATGTCTGCTCGTGAATTAGAGCAACTCACACGGCGTTACACAGCAAATTTATTAGATGTTCTGGGACCTGAAAAAGATATTCCAGCTCCCGACATGAATACTAACGAGCAGGTTATGGCTTGGATTATGGATACTTATAGTATGCATGCTCGTAGCACTCAAACGGCAGTTGTAACTGGTAAACCGATTATTTTAGGTGGTTCAAAAGGTCGCAAAGAAGCTACAGGACGCGGTGTAGTAACCGTTACCTTAGCCGGGTTAAATAAGTTAGGCATCAAAGCCAACAAAGCAACAGTAGCCGTTCAAGGTTTCGGTAACGTGGGTTCTATCTCTGCTAAATTGATGCACGAACAAGGCTCAAAAGTTATT
>CAZIQX010000042.1:8500-17665 GCA_964541325.1 uncultured Chitinophagales bacterium
GCTGAGAAAATTACCAACGAAGAATTATTGGAGTTGGATTGTGATGTGTTGATTCCTGCTGCAAAAGAGGACCAAATCAGTCGCAAAAATGCCGATAGAATTAAAGCTAAAATTATTTCTGAAGGCGCCAATGGACCTGTAACAGCAAGTGCCGATAAAATCCTTGATGATAAAGGCATCATGGTAATTCCGGATATTCTTGCTAACGCAGGCGGTGTAACGGTTTCCTATTTTGAATGGGTTCAAGACCGTCAAGGTTATTTCTGGACCGAAGAACGTGTAAATCGTCGTTTGATTCGTATGATGCGTGAGGCCTTCGAAAACACTTTTGCTGTTTCTGAAAAACACTCCGTCACCTTGCGTCAAGCTGCTTATATCTACGCTATCGATAAAGTTGCAACAACCTTACGTTTACGTGGTATATACGCGTAATTTTGCTGTCTGAGAATCGCATATCTTGCGATTCTCAGATTTTTAAACCATACTTGCGCGATGCCGGAAACCAAGCAACTTCAACTTACTTCTGATTTAGACGAACTCCCAAAGCTTGAATCCTTTTTGGATGAGGTTTGTACGCAATATGATGTCCATGAAGATATTTATCCCGGCATTATGTTAGCCGTAACGGAAGCTACTACTAATGCCATTATTCATGGTAATGAATTTGATCCTGCAAAAGTAGTTTGGATACGCGTTTATCATCAAGATTCAGAATTGGTATTCACTGTAGCTGACCAAGGAAAGGGTTTCGACCCAAATAATCTGCCCAATCCGGTTGAGGAAGATAATTTATTAAAATCAGGTGGACGAGGTGTTTATTTGATTCGCCACTATGCACATGATGTTCGTTTTAATGACAAAGGCAACGAAATAACGATGCTTTTTAAAACTCATCCTGATGAATGAATCAAGAAAATAAGTACACCCCTCTTCTCTTAGTTTTTTTCACCCTTCTTCAAGTAGCTTATCTTTATTATAGTCAAACAAGGTATCGTGTTGCCTTTGTACTCGTACTTACAGCCCCTCTTATTCAAACTTATTTACTTTATCAAATTCATGTAATTCAGCGTGTTGATACTACTCATCTGACGCGCTTTCTGTGGGCAAACTCTTTATTAATGCTTTTATTTCCCATCTTCTATTCGCATCAATTCATACAAGGACTTTGGGATTCATTTCTTTCTTCGCATGAGTTAAATCCCTATTTAACGTTACCTAATGATCCTCAAGTTGGACGTGGAATTACTACAGTTTTATATCAAATCTTAGAGAATAAAACACAAGCTTCCAATTTAGCGCCTGCTATACAAATAATTATAAAACCCTTTTATGTACTGTACTCAAAAACAAATTTAATAACCGTAATACTGGTAGTTAAATTCATTCTTTTGTCTTTATCTGGTTTATTGTGGCACTATTATAACACACTTACAACTGCAAGAACATTATGGATAATTCCCGGAATTTGGTTGTTCGGTTTTTCTCAAGCCAATCCAGAACTACTCGGCTTATTATGCTTTTTATGGGGATATCATTATATAAGAAACAAAGAAGATGAATTCGCAGGATTGGCCATTTTAGGAGCCTCTGCTCTTTTTGGACTTCCCTATTTTTTGATGAGTTTATTTGTAATTCATAAAAAAGAGTTAATAAAACCATCGTGGATATTTGCTGTTTCCTTTACAGTTTGGATGGCCATTCCATTCAATGCAGAAGCTTTTATACAATGGGCTTTTTACAGTGATTGGGACACTACTTTTCTTTTCTTCTTGATGAATCAACACCTTCCGCCTATTTGGATCTCCGTACTTTCCCTCTTACTTATTTTTGTGTGTTTCACAGCACTATTTTTTACTCAAAAGAATAGCTACATACCTGTATTTATCAGTCTTTTTTTGATTTTATCTCCACTTGGCACTCAAACATTGTTTGGCTTGATTACTATGCTAATCATTTTTGAGGATGATTCACCAAGACATTCAACTAGTCAATTTTCATTGGTTATTTCTACAGTTTATACTCTGTTATTAATTGCATTGTAAATATTATTCCACCAGAGAACTCCATATCTCTGCAAATTGGTACAAACATCAACATCCACTAATGTTGTACATTATCAGGATTATAAAGCATAAAAAAAGCCTGTTTACGATCTATAAACAGGCTTTTTTTGGAATGTATCAAGCTATTACTATTTAACTTCTCGTTTAGTAGAGTAGTTAATACGAAGCGTTCCCGCCTCACGTAACTCTTGTTTCACATCGGTAACCAAACCCATTTCTGCGGATTGGTCAACACGAAGCGATACAATTAATTTGGGTTGTTCGATAAGTTTATCGTACATCAAACGGCGAATACTTTTAACATCATCCACAATGGAGTCGTCAATTTGTACTTTACTGTCGCCGATTTGATTGTTCGGCAATTTTTCAGGACCGATGTAGATATAACTTACAAGTCGTTTTTGTTCGATTTTCTCGATGTTTTCCCCTTTTGTGAAGTCCACTCTTACCTGAAGAGTAACCTCTCGCAATACTGTGGTTACCATGAAGAAAATCAACAACATAAATACAATGTCAGGCATGGCCGAAGTTGGCACTTCCTGTTTGGTATTAGCTGATTTCTTTTTAAAGTGTGCCATATTTAAATCTCCTTAGTTTCCTTTATCTGGTTCAGCTTCTGAGATTTTTTGAGGATAAATCTTTTTCACATCATCCTGTCTTTCTTTGTCAAGCTTATCAAAAGGAACTCCGTAACGAGCCATAGAAACAGCATTACGCAGATCAGCATAAGCACCTTTTACTTCATCGAGCACATCAATATAGATGCGATAAGGAGTTTGTTTATCTGTTTTAAGAGATACAATGGCTTTTTCAGGTGAGTCTGAAAAGTTAGGATCAACTCCATTGTTATCCACAAACTTCATTATAGTTTCTTTTACTTCTGTTAAAGCAGCAGGTTTTTCATTCATAAGAATTAAACCTTGGCTATTTACCAGAATTTTCAAGATGTTTTTCTCGCGAATTGGAGGTGGTTCAACCGTAGGATCCGGAGGAGGTGGCAAAACCAAACCAATACCGGTATCCACGTCGATGGTGGTTGTAACCAGGAAGAATATCAAGAGCAGGAAAGCGATATCCGCCAATGACGAACTGGGAATTTCCGCTGCATCCCTTTTCTTTTTCTTTAATAACATAGAGGGTTCAATTAAAAATTGAATACACTTTTGACGGCACTGAGTGCAATAAGCACGCCCATGAAACCAAGCATTATTAGCGTGGTTAACATAGCCGCTTCGTCGGCGCTACCGGTAACTCCATAAGCAACTCCAAATACAATAAAAGGAACAACTAAAATGGCGATTTTTGACCATTCATGTTTACCGGTTACTAAATTTTTTACTCCGAAAAGTGCCATTCCCAATATAGCAAAGGCAACTAATCCGAGTGATACTGCTACAGCAATCGTTGAAGCATCCATAACATTCCTTCCTTTTAAGGATTAGTCTTTTTTCTCAGCTACTGATTTGCCTTGATTTATTAATGCGATTGAATCAATCAATGCAATAGAACTTTCTTCCATTTCAACTACAAGTCGGTCGATTTTAGACACACAATAGTTGTAACCAACCTGAAGTACGATAGCTGCAATAAGACCACCAATAGTGGTTAAAAGAGCAACTTTAATACCACCCGCTACAAGTGAAGGAGAAATGTCACCCGCTTTTTCAATAGCATCGAACGCTTCCACCATCCCTACTACCGTTCCGGTAAATCCGAAAAGTGGTGCAAGTGCAATGAACAAGGACAACCATACTAAACCTCTTTCTAAGAAGCTCATTTCAATAGAACCGTAAGCTGCGATAGCTTTTTCAACGGCTTCGAGACCTTCATCTGCACGCATTAAACCTGCTTGAAATACAGAAGCAACCGGGCCACGAGTTCTTGAACAAACTTCTTCAGCCGCAGCGAAACCACCATTCTGGAGGGCATCTTTCACTTCAACAATAAATTTACGGGTGTTAATATCAGAACGGTTGAGAGTAATTAAGCGCTCTAAGAAAATAGCAAGACCAATAATGAGACATGCTAATACAGGCCACATGAAGTCGCCACCTTCATTAAACTTTTCTACGAGCACATTAAAGAAGCCTTGTTCTTCAGTTTGAAGTAAGAACATGAAATACGAGAGGGTCATAAGATACACTCCAGATTATAAATTTTAGTTTTAAAAGAATTAGACTCGAAATTATAGAGCAATTTGAATAAAATGTCAAAACTAATACGGCTTAAAAAGGTGCTTTAATCGCATTATTTCAACGCTTTTATAAATTAATACAAGTTTGTCTTTGTTGCATGAGTTGTTTGAACTTTTTTTCGAAATCCAATTCCTTGGTTGCCACCCTTAAAATAAGATATTTTAGTCTTTATTTAGAACAATGCGCGAACAATTAATCGTACTGTATGAATCGTTGGGCGATTCGTTATAGTTCGTCCATCATAACTAAGAGAGGTTTGAACTAAGTTACTGTTTCTATACGTTGATTGTAGATTCCAAATCCAATTTGCCCCTTCCCCTGCACCTTCTGTTAACTCAAAATTCCCTAAAGCGCCTGTTTCTCCTTCCAAATTAATTTGCCGAAATTGAGCTCTTCCTGAAAATTGAAGTTTATCCCCCCAGTATGCTCTCATATTAGCGGATGCTTTCCAAACTTGCGAACTTGCACCCGTTTGAAACTGCTGATCTTCTTTAAAACTATATCCCCAATCTAATCCCCATTGAATATCTCTGTTTTGCTGATAATACCAGGTATTCAACCAGTTAACGCTTTCAATCTGATAATTCCTTGAGCTTAAATTACTGTTATTTCGTCTATCGCTTTGCCACGTTAGTTCATTTATAAGTTGAAGCTTTCTGGTAAGTTGTGATTGTGTTTCTATGGAATACTCGTTTATTGATTGTGATTCTGCGCCAAAAACCTGCCGGTTTTTTCCTTCTATCTGATTGTATCCCAAACGGATCGACAGTTTTTTATTTCTTTGAAATAAAGTTACATCACTTCGAAAAGCTATTCGACCAAGTATTGTTGTACTATCATTTAAAAATCGGGATAGACGCATCAAATAGATGTCTTGCAAACGATTGGTTGTACTATTTTCCCGAATATCCAAGGTTCCTGTCCAGCGAATTTGTTCAGCCGCTTTTTTCAACCAATTGTTTCTTGTATCACTAGTAAAGGCTCGAGCCGGGTCAATTTCCAATCTCATGCGGCTTAGTAATTGAATGGAGGGCAACAACTCATCACTCGGTAAAAACTGTTTTAAAAAAGTTCCCTCGTTGGGAGTCTGTTCAGGAAAGAATTCATCAATTTGACGAATACCATCATCATTCAAATCTTCCCAGGTATATTGTCCCAATTCAGGTCCCACTTCGATGTAGGTTTCTTGTAATAACGCTGTTCGTTGAGAATTTACATCATATAAGAACTGTGCTTGCCAAGCACGATTTTCACTTCGATAGCGATTATTTGATTTTATAAAAACCGCATCTGTATCTAAATACCCATTTTGACCACGAAATAAAGGAGTTACATCCCGCTGCTGATAACTCACACTATTTTCAGTTTCAAAATGTGTGGTATGTATGGTTTTGAAATCCAATTGATGTATTCGATTTCGTGAATCTTTCCGAAAGTTTACTCCTATAGCTGATGCATCATCTCGAACTCGAAACTCATATCGCATTTGAAAACGTCTTTGCTGAGTCCATTCTAAGCCCGCATAAGCAGCATATTGGCCGTAACTATTGGCTAAAACAGAATCCTGATTGTGAATTTTTTGAATCCGCTCATCGGTTAATGCTCCCAAAAATGGGCGAAACTCTGATTGATTATAGCTAAATCGATAAAAAAGTTCTGCTTCATGCTGTTGCCAATCTCCTTGAGAGCGAATGAGCTTTTCGTTTGATGTTGTGATTTCATTCCGCATCCTAACTCCTAGCCAACCACGTTCATCCCAATTCATATCAGAAACGATTCGATTTCCATCCAAATCTGTTCGTCGAATTAATCCTGCTTCGGCTTTATAAAAGGATGTAGGACTGAATGTGAGGGATGTTTGAGCATCATGTATGGTTTGTTCGGTAAAACTAAACTGATTCAAATTCCACTTTCGTTGAAAATCAACCTCTTCGGGACGATCAAAATACCTGAAATTTTCTCCCGAATATTTGAATTGATAACGTGATTGTACTGCTGTTTCTCCCCATTTAGTTTGATAATCAACTTGCTGTAAAACCGCCCAATCTTCATTATCGGAATCATCTAGCACGGAAAAACGATTTAAATCAAATTGACTCAACGCAAACTCAGAGCGCATTTTCAGATGCTTTGTTGGTTGTATCTGCGTTTGTAACGCAATCATTTGATGATCTTGTGGCCTGGGTAAAGTTCTAAGTGTATCATAAGTTCCCAACCCTTTGCCCACCCAACGATAGATAACTCCATTTAAACCGGATTGGGCACGCTCATAAGAACCTCCACTTTCAACTCGACTAAATCGCACATCAAACAGGGTTTCACTTCCCGAAGACTCAGATTCTATCGCTTTGAAGTAAGTCGATTGTTCACCATTAATGAGCGTATCCTTTCGCAGATAGGGAACGCGGTTTTGTTCATTATCAAGTGCAACATAAGGGAATACGCCACTCACCACCGATTTAGAAGGATCGTCTCCTGCTTGTTCGAGAAGAGTGATATCATCAGGTGATAAACTCAACTGCGACAAAGTGTTATCGCTGTCAGTTTCGCGCATGTAACTCACACCTAACTGAATTTTCCCATCCCACAGTGGATTAGATTGTGCTTGCGCTGCAATTAGTGAACGTGAGAAGTCTTGATTTACATATTGAAAATCGACGGTGATTCGAGTACGTGCGTTAATCAATTGGCGTGTTGTGAAAATCAGTTCGCCCAATGCATAATCCATAACATAATCGTTTTCTTCACCTCGAACGAGAAGTCGTCCATTCAAATAAACTTTTTCAGTTCCTGCAATCACTACGATAAAAGGTTCACCATTTAATCCCGTTAATCGATACGGACCCTGAAATCCTTCTTGACCTTGAATGGTCTGAGTTTTAAAAATACCTCGTGCTACGGTAGCCAAAAACTGATACTTACCGGGAATGACCGTGGTAGTGTATTGTGCCCCTTGCAAACGTCGGTTAATGCGCGCAAATTGACTCTCGGAAAACTGTACGTCAATATCGCCCATTTCTAATTGATGACGTGGTGATTTCAATTGTAGATAAACACGATCGAACTCTCTTAAATTTTGAGTACTCCCATCGGGTTGAATAGGGGTACTTTGATCAGTAAGATTAGCAACAAGAAACACTGAATCGGCAATTTCTCCACTTAAATCTAGTTGCAAACCACTTTCTAAAGATGCGTCCTGATTACTTCCAACGGTTATTCCACGAGTTAAACTTCCGTTTTTACTTAGTTTTGAGTTCCCGAATAAATCATCTGACTGTGACGAAAAATCCGGTCTAATTTGACTGGAATCAAGCGGAGTGGTTGGTTGGGATGCTTGAAATGGAAGTACTGTGCGGGATTCCCGAATAAATTGCTGATAAGGAATCTGATAGGCTACAATTAATTTCGATTCAAACGGATAGCCCAATACCTGAATCTTTAATCCAATTGAAGGCAGCGTTTGATATGCCGTTAAGGTGTCTCTATCACCGTTTCTAAGATAGAGTTGAACCTGTGCCGGGTTGAAAGGTTCAGAGATAAATAGGGTATCGCCGTTTTTTGGATTTTCAACGATGAGCCATTTTGTAATAGATTCCTGTGCCTTAAGCGTAGAAGTTAAGACACAGGTTATTAGAAAAAAGAAAATCGCAATAAAACAGCGTTTCAAAGGCTTTGGGGATTGAGTGTACTGAAATCAAATTAAAACTAACCCAAATAGGAACGTATTATTTTTTCAATACACCATCTAAAAAACGCACAAAATCGTCTTTTTCGATATAGCCGGATTTTTTAGCTATCAATTTGCCCGTTTCAGCATCAATGATTACATAAGTTGGCAGTGCTACTGAACCTGTAAGTTCAAATTGATACAATTGATTTTGTGGTCCATCTACACCATCATCTGTGTAGAGTTTAACCAATTCAAATTGGTCGAATCGTTCTTTCACTTCTTGCAGTGGGAATACGTTGGCTTCCATGGCACGGCAATTGGTACAAGTATAACCTGTAAAATCAATAAACACGTATTTCCCGGATTCTTTTGCTTTTTCACGTGATTCATCCACATTTTTCGACCAATTTTCGGAATCATCAGCTGAACCAGATCCACGACTTAATCCGGCTATTAAACTTACATCGGTTGCTTGTTTGGGTGGTAGCCAGGCATCCCAAATACCTAGTGAAGCTCCAAATAATCCGGGCATCAAATAAATGGCGAAAGTCAACAAAGGAATTGCGAATAATAAACGTACCGTTGTTATCGCTTCAACAGCAGTTTCATAAGCAAAACGAATTTTCCCAAGGATGTAGAGAACAGCTAAAATCGAAATGGCAATCCAAATAGCAATAGCAAAAGGACGCGACACTAGTCCCCAACTCCAAACTAAATCGGCGTTGGAAATAAATTTGATTGCGGCTCCTAATTCCACAAAACCTAAAACAACTTTTACATTGTTCATCCATGAACCACTTTTGGGCATGGAGTGTAACCATTTGGGAAACATAGCAAACAATACGAACGGGCTCGCAAATGCAGCCGAGAACACGATCATCCCTATAATCGGATAAAACCATTCTCCTTGTGTTGTAGCAGCCAAAACACCACCAACAAAAGGCGCTGTACATGAAAATGAGACCGCACTAATGGTTAAACCCATGAATAAAATGCCAATTAGACCGGAGCTTTCATTGGATTTTTTATTTAAAAAGTTGGTGACTTGATACGGAAGTTGGAGTTCAAATAAGCCAAGTAAGGAAACGGCAAATACCAGAAAGATTATTCCAATAAACAGGTTCACCCAAGGATTGGCAGCAAACTGATTAGCGCCTGATGCACCTAAAGCGAGTGATAGTATAGCACCTAAAACCGTAAACATTCCAATAATAGAAGCACCAAAGAAAAGCGCTCC
>CAZIQX010000043.1:0-13059 GCA_964541325.1 uncultured Chitinophagales bacterium
GACACAAAAATAGGATATCCACCTAAAGCGAGAAGGAATGCGTCCATAAGCAGGACGTTTCTGATAAAAGATTTCATTTATTTAACACTACACGTTTATATACAACCCAGAACGAGCTGATGAATCCGAACACTGCCCCGGCTAAGATTCCCCAGGGATTTATAGAATAAAACTGTTGAAGATACCATCCGCCAAGGATCGGAACTAACATGGACACGGCCATTTCAATTCCCAAACTCAGTAAATGAGCATAAGCCGCAATACCTTTTTTAGGATTTGCGGGTTCAGGCATTGGCCATTTTAAATTTTGCGACATCCGACTTTCCGCCGGCATGTTCAGCACTTACGAGGTTGGTCATTTTACAAGCGCCATCAAAACGAGCGCCTTCTTCAACCAATAGCGATTTGGTGGTGATATCTCCCCGTACGATTGCTGTTTGTCGAAGAATAAGTCGATCTGTTACGGCAAGTTCACCATTTATAGTTCCTGCTACATCGGCTTCTTTACCTTTCACATCACCGGTAATCAAACCGCCTTGTGAAACAATTACTTTTCCATGCGACTCAATAGTACCATCAAGTTTACCGGAAATTCGAATATCAGAATTTGTTTTAAGAGTACCTGTGATTTCTGTTCCGTGGGATATCATATTGATATTAGGAATGCCACGTTGTTCTTCTTTCATAGGTGGACCGGGTTTTTGGGTTTTGCTGAACATCAGTTTGTGATTAAATAGAGTTCGGGGTCGAGTGCAACTCCGTTGCGCCAAAGTTCAATGTGTACGTGTGGACCGGTATTAATTACCCCTGAGAGACCTAACACTCCGATACCATCACCTCGTAAAACAACATCGCCTTCTTTTTTGAGCAAGGAACTACAATGCTTAATAATACTAATATATCCATCTCCGTGCTGAATTTGTATCGTGTTACCATAGTTTATACTCCACTCAGCACTTATTACTACACCATCGGCCATTGCACGTACGATTGAGCCCTTAGAAGCGGCAATATCAATTCCAAAATGTTTTGTACTTACATCAAATTTTTGGGTCAATATTCCATTGATGGGCGAAGGCGCGGGAAATTCTGGTGTATTTGAAAACTTTCCCGAATAGATAATCTGCTTACTATCCACATTTCGGATAGATTCTAAATCAAGGGGAATCGTTTCAGGCTCTGTAGTTTCATCTTTTTCTAAGAATCCCGAATATTCTTCAAAAAGTGATTCATAACTTGCGGTTTGAAACGTGGTATCAGCTTCTTTTCGCAAAACGGATTGAATAGTTTGCAAGTGAGCATCGCGTACTCGCAAGGAATCGCTTAATACATTTATTCGAACGGCTAAATCTAATGCCATTTGACGAATTTCTGCATCTTCGCGGTCGTATAAAACATATCCAACCGGAGTTACACTAAGAATCACAAATATGGCAGCACTTGTTAGTAAAGCGATATACACCCCAACATGAAACATCCTTTTCGGGATAAAAGAAAACGTATCCGGTTCAGCAGGTTTATTTTCTTGAACCAGAATTACTGTTACTTTCTTTTTTCTGACACTAAATAATGCTTTTAAAAATTTAAACACCGACTTACCTGTATCATTTCAACTTGTACCAACATCAAAAGATAGGTATTTAACTTAAATAGTTTATAAGCTTTTCATAAGCTTTTGATTGTCAATTAGTTGGTGTACATAGACCTAATAACCTGCTCCTGATTTTCCCAACAGAATACATTCGAACACTTTTTCAATTCGTTCTTCATATCAACTGAAGCTATCATTTTTTCCAAGGATTCGAGACACTGAAGCCATTCATTGGGGCTTGCAGGCCATTTTAGTAGTTTACCTATGTTAAATGACTCAAAAATTGGAATTATTTGTGGCAAATCGCTCGAAACAACGGGAATTCCCGCTTGAACATACTCAAACAGCTTATTTGGCAAGGCCATTTTCAAACTCAAGGTTAAGGGTTCAATGTAACATAAGCCCGCGTCAGCTGAGGATGTCCATGCTGGTAGTTCTTCATAAGGAACCGGAGATCTGTGATATATTTTTGAAGCCACACCAAGTTCTTTGGCCATATCTAACAGACTATTCCACAACCTACCTTCGCCCAACACACACAAAACCCAATGATTCGTATATGTAAGAACTCTGATAAACGGCTCTAAACCTCTACCCTCATGTATCATACCTTGATATACCATGATTTTTTTTTCTACAGGGATGGAAAAATAATCTCTGAGTAAGGTTGTTTTTTGAACTTCACGATAAGGTGGCACATTTTGAATAACCGGCAATTCTTTTAACTCATATTTCTGAGCAATAATTTTAGAGTCGAATTGGCCGGAGGTAAAAACTACATCCGCCCTTTTTATGTAGAACTGTTCAATTTCAGTAATGATTTGTTGTTTTACAGGTTTACCAACATTCATTCCCAACGCTGAATAAATCTCGCGAGAATCAAATAATAAACGGGCATCCTTTTTTTTGTGATGATACAGAATGGGCAAAGCATACAAATCCATCGCCCAATAATTCTCTGCTGAATACCACTTTAGATAATTGCGAACTTCAACCCAAAATTTACCCCACAGCTGAATCATCCGATTCTCTTTTTGAATTCGACAAGTTTTTATGGTGATTGAGGGACGCCATTCAAATTGCAAATCAAGCTCTCCTGTACCGATTATGAGTACCGATTGATGTTGATTAGCCAGCGTGTTGGCGACATTCAAAGTTCGGGCATCCTGAAAAACAGGACCCATCACCACGAGAATATGATCTACATGTGCTCCTATGTTAAGCATCTGATTTTGAAAATTCTTTTATCATGGTTAAAAATAACACTACACGAATAGCCCATCTAGTTAAAATCGATGAAGGTAAAGCATCGATGCATGTAGCCCAATAGCTTAGATTAAGCTCAAAAAATGATAGTAAAAAGTGCCATTTTTTTGCCCTTTGAGCCACTTTTTTAGCATTGAAAAAATCTGCGCACGCTGAATATTGCTTACTTATAGGTATTAAAATGGAGTGGATAAATGGTATGTATTGCAAACGTGCTTCTTGTACTGTTTTAGTAAGCACTCCTCCGACAATAGCATTGGCATTGTAATAACAGGACGTTATGCCATTCCTGAACAGCGAACAAGCAAGCAACAAATCTTCTCCATAAATAGTTGTATTTTTTATATTTAAAAAAAAACTATCAACTATTGTTCGTCTTATTGCCACATTTCCGGTTATAAAATATCGTATGGGAACTATCCTTGACTCACGAATTCTATTAAATCCCCTTGAGTTGTAGTAATCAGTCCATGGATTTTCAGTGTTTCTAAATTGTACTCGTCCCAGACTTATATCATAGTTTTCCAAGGCATTGGCATGTGCTTGTAACCATCCCATTTCAATTTCCAAATCAGAATCTAAAAAAATGAGTTTTTCAGCTGATGAGTTACTTATGCCAAGCTCTCGGGTTTTTAAACGTCCCTTGTTTTTAAAATCTTGATGATGCAACACTTTTAACGTGCATGGAAATCTTTGTGTTGATAGCCATTCGATTGTTCCATCGGTTGAACCATCAACACAAACCAAAACTTCGCATTCTTTATAAACTTGATCTTTAAGCAAGTTTAGGCACGTTCTTAACTCGGCTAAATTATTATAAGTTGGAATAATTATGCCGATCTCAGCCAAGATTAACTCACGTAATAATTCGGGGATTCTTTAGTGATTTGTACACTATGCGGATGGCTTTCGCGCATACTTGCCGGTGATATTTGCACAAATGTGGCCTCTTTTAATGCATAGATATCTTTTGCACCACAATACCCCATAGCTGCTTTTAAGCCCCCTGCCATTTGATACACTACTTCAGATAAATGTCCTTTGTAAGGTACACGCCCTTCAATTCCCTCAGGAACTAATTTGTTGATATCGTCCTCTACATCTTGGAAATAGCGGTCTTTGCTACCTTTAGCCATAGCACCAAGACTACCCATTCCACGATACGACTTAAATTTTCTAGATTCGTAAATAATAGTTTCACCCGGAGCTTCATCCACACCGGCAAACATTGAGCCTAACATAACCGCATCTGCACCTCCCGCTATGGCCTTCGGAATGTCTCCTGTTTGCTTAATTCCACCATCAGCAACAAGACCAATTCCGGCATCTTTTGTGAATGATGCCACTTCCATGACAGCAGAAAGTTGAGGCACTCCAACACCGGTTACAATACGTGTGGTACAAATTGAGCCCGGACCAACTCCCACTTTTACAATATCCGCACCGTGGTCGGCTAAGGCTTTTGCAGCATCTTTGGTTGCAATATTTCCACCCATCACCGCTAAATCAGCATAATTTTTCTTGATAGTTGATACCATATCAAGCACCCCTTTAGAGTGACCATGAGCAGTATCAACGGTTATTAAATCAACACCTGCTTCTACTAAAGCTGCAACACGATCCAAGGTATCAGCTGCAATTCCTACAGCCGCACCTACTCGTAAACGACCGATTGAATCTTTACAAGCATTTGGAAAATTCTTTTTCTTTTCAATGTCTTTAAACGTAATCAAACCAACCAAGTGTTTTTCATTATCTACAATGGGTAGTTTTTCAACTTTGTAATGTTGCAGAATATCTTCGGCTTCATCCAAGTTTGTCCCGATTTTTGCAGTAATCAAATTTTCGCTAGTCATGATGGTGCCCAACGTTTTACTGCCATCTGTTTCGAAACGTAAATCGCGGTTGGTTACAATGCCGAGCAATTTTCTTGTATGATCAACAATTGGAATTCCACCTATCTTGTGGCGTTTCATGAGCGCTCTCGCATCTGAAACCGTTGAATTTGCAGTTAATGTGAGCGGGTCAACAATCATACCGCTTTCAGAACGCTTTACTAAACGAACATGCTCAGCTTGGTCCTCAATAGTCATGTTTTTATGAAGGATACCAATTCCCCCTTCGCGTGCGAGTGCAATTGCCAAGCGATACTCAGTAACGGTATCCATGGCGGCACTTAATATGGGCACGTTTAATGTAAGATTTTGGGTTAGACGAACACTTGTATCAACATGACGGGGTAAAACGGCTGAATAGTTTGGAACGAGCAACACATCGTCGTACGTAAGGCCTTGACGTGTGATTTTATGACGGAATTCGTCAGACATGGGAATGGTGTATTGGTTAGCAATTCAGTTTTGCAAAGTTACGAAGAAATGAGAAAATGACACTAGCTAAGTACACGATGAACCGTATTTCAACATTCTTGTTGAATTCCATTAAAACAAAAAAGGTCGCCATTTAATGACGACCTTTTTATGGTATTCAACCTATTTTTTTAGATCGATGATTCGACCTGGTGTGTATGGTGCATTAAGTCGGGTTAGTTCTGCATCAATAGCAGGTAACTGTTCCGATAGAATCTTTTTCATGTCTTCAATCACGGGTTGAAGCTGTTGAACAGCAATATCTCTAACCATTTTTGAAGTTTCAGTTGGTTCCGACCCGTAGGTCATGCCTGTACCAATAGCTGTATTAATTCGGCTATTCAATGATGGCGCTTGATCGATCTCTAATAGTGACTTATTCTCATCACCAAACATAACTTTTTGAATCGATTCTAATTTATCCTCTAAACCATTCACCATATCCGTTAAAGACTTACTTGAAACCACTCGAGTTGCCGCTTTGTACTGTTTTAAGCGATCGTTCACATCTCTCCAAGCGCTTCTTACACTATTTGCTGATTTCGATAACTCCATAAGTTGTTTATGGAACATCAAAACTTGCTCAGGATTTGCCGGTGGTAAGGTATGTTCATAGAGTGATTTTACAGTAAATGTTTGTTTCTCCGATATGATAAATATCTCACCATTAACACTTTTTGAAAGCTGAACGCTATATTCGCCGGGCAATACCATTATTCCTGATCGTAAATCTTTGGATTGATCTGTATTTGAAGATGGGATTGCTGATAGATTTGGGTACGTTAAATCCCAGTACACTCGATTGATGCCTTTTTTTGGTGATGTTCTTACTTCATCAACTAAGGTACCTGTAGCATCATAAATGGAAAAAATTAAGAATGGTTTTTCTTCGGCCTCTTCTGCCTCGAGTTGCTCTAAACTAGGATAATAAACCGTTTTTCCATCTTTACGATCTTGTTTTTCTTTCTTCTCACGTGCGCTTTTAAGGGTTTGAATCTCATCTTTTAAATAATAGGTGAATGCAGCACCAAATTCGGGGTTTTCACCTAAATAATAATCCTCACCTTGAAAACCTTTGGGACCTAACCAAGAAATGGTATTGCTAGCAGCAATTGGGCTGTAAGGCTCATATTGAAAAGCATCTTGTACACTAAATAGATGCGCTTCTTTTTGATACACTTCTTTGGTGAATTCCCTCAAAGCTGAGTAATTATCGAGGATATATATACCACGGCCAAAGGTGGCTAATACTAAATCGTTCTCGCGTTCCTGAATGTTGATATCACGAACAGCAACCGTTGGAATACCTTTGAACTTCTGCCAATAAGCTCCATTATCCATCGTAAAGAAAGCAGAAAACTCCGTTCCGACAAATAGTAAACCTTGTACTTCTTTGTCTTCAGCGATAGAATACACCGAACCACGTTCAGGCAAGTTGGAAGAAATCGATTTCCATGTTTTACCCAAATCAGAGCTCATCAATAAATAAGGCTTAAAATCTCCATTTTTGTGATTGTTGAAGGCTACATAAATCACATTTTTATTGTGATGAGATGCAACTATCTCATTCACATACGTCATTTCCGGAACATCAGGAAATTTGTCGAATTTCTTCCAGGTTTGCCCTCCATCTTGTGAAATGTGTATTAATCCGTCATCTGTTCCAGCAAATAGTATATGTTCGTCCAAAGGTGATTCCGCTAAGGCAACGATATTTCCATACAGTGTTGTTGATTCATTTTTTGCCACGGCATCTATTGGCCAAACTTTTCCCATCACCTCCAATTTATTGCGGTCTAGAGCTCGAGTTAAATCACCACTAATTTCTTTCCAACTTTGACCTCTATCATCAGAACGTAACACTCTATCGGCTGCAAAATACAAGCGTTTAGGATCATGAACACTTACAAAGAATGGTGAATCCCAATTCCAGTTATAAGAATAGTTACTATTTGGCGGTTGAGGAACAATATTAGTTGTTACACCGGTTTTTCTATCAAATCGATTCAAATTACCATATTGCGACTGACTATATACAATGTCCGGATTTGTAGGATCTACATCAGGTTCAAAACCATCACCCAAAACAGTAACAAACCAATTTCGATCTGAAATCCCTGTTGTTTCTGTGGTTTGTGAAGGGCCACCTAAGGTAAAGTTGTCTTGTGTTCCTCCATAAACATTGTAAAATGGATAGTCATTATCCACAGCAGATTTATAGAATTGTGTTACCGGTAAATTGGTAAAGAATCGCCATGTTTTTCCACGATCATAACTTTCGTACACCCCGCCATCATTTCCATTTAAAAGATAGCAAGCAAGGATTATTTGTAAAAATTTATGCTAAACACTCTGTTAACAAAAGCAGACTTGTCGGCATGGTTGAATCAAGTAAATCTCCATTCGATTTGGGAGTGTAGTAATAATTAAGCCAGTGTAGTTGCAGAGAATTGCTGAATTGTCAGCAAAGACTTTAGTTCATTTCTTCTACACGACGAATAATTTTGTGCAAATTGGTTCGATTTATTCCGATGGCTTCAGCTGCTTTCGTAATGTTTCCATCAAACTCTTTAATCAAATAATTCACAAATCGTTGTTCAACTTCACGACTTGCCCGGTCGGCCTCTGCTTTTCGCATTCTATCCATTTCTTCCCACGTTTTTGGAATCACATACGCATTAATATCTTGAGATGAGTCTGATTTTTTTAATGCTGTATCTAAAAACTCGGGCGTTATCGTTGAGCCTTGCGCCATAATTACAGCTCGGGTAATGTAATTTCTTAACTGACGAATATTTCCCGGCCAATCGTATTGCTGAAATAGCAGCAATGCCTCATCCGAACATCTTTTAGGTGCAATTTTCATCTCATCACATATCTGATCTATAAAGAATTGTACTAATTTGGGGATGTCCGCTTTTCGTTCTCTAAGAGGTGGAACATGAATCGGAAGTACATCTAATCGATAAAATAAATCCTCTCTAAACAAGCCTAATCGAACCATTTCCTGTAAATCGCGATTGGTTGCCGCAATAATTTTAGCGTTTGTTTTTATGGTTGATGTGCCGCCTACCCGATTAAATTCTTTCTCCTGCAAAATACGAAGCAATTTTACTTGAACTTCCGGCCCTATCTCTGATATTTCATCCAAAAAAATTACGCCATCGCCTGCCATCTCAAACTTGCCGATTTTTCGTTTATCAGCACCGGTAAATGCACCTTTTTCGTGGCCAAACAATTCACTTTCGGCTAACTCTTTGGGAATTGCCGCACAGTTTACGGCTATAAATGGTGCCTGATTATTTCCTGAATGTAAATGTATTTGTCGGGCTACCAATTCCTTTCCCACGCCACTTTCTCCTGTAATTAAAACCGTAGATTGATGCCGTGCATACAAATACACCTTTTCCATAACATCTAACATACCTTCACTATCGCCAATCATGGTGTAGAAAGGCATGGTTGTTTCCTGTTTTAGGGAGTCGTGCATTAATTTAAGACTGCGCTGTTTCATCGATTTTTCGATAATCAGCTTAAGTTCATTTCTATTAGGCGATTTGGAGATGTAATCGAACGCTCCCATCTGAATCGCTTTTACCGCTGTCTCAACTGAAGCATAATCTGTAATTATGATGATTGGAATCGAATCATCAAACTGATGAATTTTTCGAAGTAAATCTAAACCATTTTCTTGTTCACCCAAGACTAAATCCAGTAAAATCACTCTAGGATTGAACGTTTGGACAGCATGCATGGCTTTTTCTGCATTCGTAGCTGTTACACATTCATAATCCTCTCGCACCAAAAACGTTAAATCCTGAATAAAATCTTTATCATCATCAATGATTAGAATACGCTGCTTTTTCATGGCTTAAGTCCTTATGAATCAATTTCGAGTAATTCAATGGCAAAAGTGGTTCTCTTTTCGGGATTTGATTCCTGAAGAAAAATTCTTCCTCCATAATGGGCTACATCCTTTTTGGCTTGAGACAAACCTTGTCCGGTTGAGCCAAAGTCAGAAAACCCCGGTTCAAAAACTGATTTTTGAATTTCCGGCTTAATTCCACAACCATTATCCGTTACTTGTATCAACCATTTTGGGGCTTTTTTGAAGACCAAAATATGAATTTGGGGTGCGTTTTGTGCGGGTGCACGTTTAAGTGCTTCAAATGCATTTGCACATAAATTATCTACAACCGAACTGAGAATTGCGCCTGGAATTAACACTCTTGCTTGCTTATCTCCGATAAATTCGTAAATCAGTTCTATTTGCTGAATCTTGCTTCGTTTTTGCCAATCCATAATCAGTGATTGAATAACATCATCAATTTGTGATGAATGTTCAAACCATACTTGCATTCGAATATCTTTAATGGCGTTTTTTAAGCGTGTAAGTCTATTGAGGAATTCTTCTGTACTCGAAAATACCTTAGTAGCATTAATTTGTTCAAGTTCAACTAGGTCTTCTTTTACTGTCGGTAAGGCATCAACCCACAATTCACTTTGATTGGTTAGCTCCATAATAGTTTTTAATTCCGGTATCATGATTGATTTGAATTGTTCTAATCGCGTTGTGAGATGCTGCTTAAAATCTTCATTTAGGTCATTTTTGTTTTTTGCCAGCATTATAAGTCTATTCATTAGGCTACTCGACCATGCCCCATGCGTGTAGCGCATTAATAACATCAGCAATTCTTCTTTACCGGCTCGAGTAAATTGCCTTTTTGTGGAGTGATGCGCATTTTCGCTGATGGCAACAGGCACCAAACTTGTTGCTACCGAAATCAATCCGGGAATAAAAAACGAGAAAATGGAACCTGAGGACGCCGTTAATACTAACGCCATCCAAAACAGACTCATGTTAATAATTACCAAGCTCAAACTTGATTGAAACGACCAATTGTAGCGATTTCTCCCTAACTGTATAGACAGCAATAAAATTACCGAAACCCCAAAGAATTCAATGAGATAGCCGTAATAAACCGGAATTGAAACGATGTACAAAATTTGTGCAAACAGCCAACTCAGTTTGTTGCTCTGTTTCGGTTCATTTTGAAAAAAGGCCAAACGTTTCGTGGCCATTCGTTTTAGATTTGCTGATTCTTGAACCTGGGAAAGATTTTCGTAGAATACGGTTTCACTTCCTGAAGCAACAAGCAGGTCAATATCAGAATCAGCATCTATGTCGATGGGGAAAGCCGTTTGTGTTTTAAGTAATTCCGAATCGAAAACCTTGCGCCTTTCAGCAAATCTGTTTTTTTCGTTAAACCCAATTTTAATTGGAATGGATTCAAAAGATTCCAGGATAATGTCTAAGCTTCCATCGCGATTTAAATCAGCTAGACTAAAAGAAACAGGTTTAGTGTAATCCTCCAAAAATTCGCCAAATTGTTCAAGTGGTACGAACTGATGATCTCTTTGAGTTAAAACAGCATATTGACTTGCAGAAGTGAATCGAATCAGTTCTAATTCCGGATTATCATCCAAATTAGCCCAAACGGCCTGATACGTATTGCTTTTTTCCGGCAAATCAACCCAAGAAAACTGTCCGTTTTTCCAGTCAGGCCCATACGCTATTCGATCATTTCGCCACGAATTTGCCAAATACACATCTTCATATCCATCATTATTGATGTCGCTTATGTGCACTTCGTTGTTCCATCCCATCGTTTCAGAAATTCGAGTTGGATAGGAGTGAAAAATGTGGCCTAAGTGGTTTTCAAAAACCGTTAAGTAACCTGCTTCCAAACCATCACTGTAATGAAATAGTGCTAAAATATCTGTGTAACCGTTTGCATCCCAATCATATAAAACGATATCGCGCAGAGATTTATAATCACGTGTTACAAGCTGAACGGTTTCGCGAAGGTTGAGCTGACTCTTAAAATTATGATAACTGCTAAATACCACTTTATCAGGATACTCTTTGGCGGTAATCAGGTCATCATCGCCATCATTATCTAAATCAACCGGCAAAAGAAAATCCATTTTATGAGGAATCTCAGGCCAAACAGAACCCGTATTATCCACAAATTTACCCGTTTCTAGTTGCGTATAAACATGCACTTGCGATGAAATTTTGTTACCAAAAAAAAGGTAATCTTTTTGTGAAGTGTTCATCAAATTCAGTTCAGCTAAAAACAATTGTTTTACAGCCGGGACGTGAAGCAATTCGTTTTCGCTTACATTTTCAACAAAATAGGTTTTCTGAGGAGTAATCTGTAATAATACGCGAGACTCAGCATCACTAACCCACAGTTTGCCGGTATGTGTTAGCGCTACGGCTTGTAGTTGAGCTGCTTGTGGAATCCGAACGGCTTCTGCCTTGTGATTTTCAACCAACCACAGCTTTGTTTCTGCTGCTAGAATTTGTGTTTTATCTAACGTTAAGGCTACATGTGATGACAAACTAGGTGATTCTAAAAAGGAAAGTTCCATACAGGATTGGAACTCATTTTCTGCATGATTAAAGCGATAACACTCCCCGATTGTAGATAAAAAATGCATGTTTTTACCCCCGCCTTCATGGGATTGCCAAAAGTGAATGATGTCAAATTGTGGTGTTTTTGAAATATTCAGTTTTTGCCATTGTTGTTCATAGAACACATAAACTCCCTCGTTTCTAACTCCAACGATTAGCGAATCACCTAACCATTCTAATGCGGTTATGTGTTTGGAAAATGGAGCTTGAATCAATTGCCAAGATTTTTGTTCATTCACAATGAATAGCGTGGCATTATCCCCTGCAATTGCCATTTTTTGTTCATTTGCTTTGATAATGCGTAGTGGAACATCTGACTCTATCGGGAATTTTTTCCAGTTTGATTCAGGAAATTCTGAGGTAAACACCTCTCCTTTGTACTGCGTGGAGTTGGTTAATGCCCAAAGTGTTTCCTGTTTATCAAGATGATAATTCACAAAGTAAATGGAATCTCTAGGTGGCTGTATTTGAAAATACTGTTCAAAATCTTGGGTGAATCACAAGGCAAAATCAGCGGTTTTGAATAAACTTACCGAAAGACGTTCAGATGAAATCGGCACTGGATTTTTTGCTTTAACAGGTAGCGTTTTCCAGCTAATTTCACTTGAAACAGTAACTTGTAGTATGAAAAATAAGATGATCAACATGCCTTGTTAATTTAAGACTTTTATATCTTATTTTATACTATTACACAAAAAAAGCACCCCGCTTTCACGGAATGCTTTACCTCAATTAACCCCAAAAAAAATTAGAAAAATTTATCGCGGATGAGAGAAAATAATGTTTCGAGACTATCGATGTCAAACGTTAGAATGATATGACCGTTAATATTCATTTTTTCGATCACAAATTGCACCTCGGAGATTAACATGAGTGAATTTGGATTTTGAATTTTTTCCTTGATAAACAAATTCGGAATTGAGTCGAGCATGTACTCAGAAAGTTCAAAATCGAG
Organism: uncultured Chitinophagales bacterium; assembly: GCA_964541325.1. Lineage (GTDB taxonomy): Bacteria > Bacteroidota > Rhodothermia > Balneolales > M1805 > M1805. Next base: position 12,660 of record CAZIQX010000043.1, read on the forward strand.
GTGGTCGTCTAATAAATTGGCAATAGTTCCTATGAGCGCATTGATAACAATATTTCCAATTTCCGAAAGTGTTCCGGCTTGTATGGCATCTAAGTCATCGTCTTCAGGTTCTTCACCCGTAACACCTGTAACCAAATCTAATGCTGATTCAGGTGGAAAAATCAAAGCCGCTCGTCCATCATATTTGCCGTGAAAGCCTTGAATTACAGCAGCCACATTATCCAAACCATAACGAGCCTGAACTTTTTCCATTTCATTGATTTCGTATAACTCAATGTTGGGAACCCGCAAAATGATATGAGACTCGGTGAGTTCGTTCAAGGTATTGGCGGCTTTACCAACACCAATATTAATTATTTCGGTTAAGGCATCGAGCTGTTCTTCGCTTAGTATCATCAGG
>CAZIQX010000043.1:13069-17643 GCA_964541325.1 uncultured Chitinophagales bacterium
TTTGATTGGTTTCGAGTTGAATATCCGCGGTTAATACAACAACTGGGATTTGCAATCCATCCAATTGAATACGGCGAAGCAACTCAAATCCATCCATTTCAGGCATTAACAAATCGGATAAAACAATATCAGGTTGTTCAATTTTTATTTTAACAAGGGCATCGCGTCCATTTACCGCCTCAATAACCTCAAACTCGTCCTGAAGATATTTTTTTAGCTTCATACGAATTAGATTGGAATCGTCAGCAACGACAATTTTTCTCATGTTAGATATATGAGAATTCCATGCAATTTTGGCTAAACTATAACGAAATATGCTGTGATTTACAATATCTGGATGGACTTCACTTGGCAAGATGAACAGTTAAATTCAGGATTTCTTGTTTTTTAAACAGTTATCACAGGCTCCACAAGAATAATCCGGTAAAACATCTCCAAAATAGGAACTGAAAAAAGCATTTCTACAACCTTCAGTCTTGCAATAGGCTTCAACTTGGTCAATTTTTTGAATTTGAATACCACGATAGGATTCATACGCTTTTTTAGAAATGGGAACAGTGGGAAATCGAGCGTCTAAAAACCGAATCTGAAACTGTCTATCGGCCATTTTTGCTTCGATTAATCCTTCTTGTTGTAACAATACGAGTCCTTTTTTAACTACCTGCGCTTTTTTGTTCAATCGTGCAACCAAATAGGAAAGTTCTATTTCTTCAAATTGATATTCAACGGATGGGGGAAATGAACGAATCAAGGTATCTAAAAACTGCGCTTTTTCGTAATTCTGAGTGGTTTGTAAGTAGTCATCAAGAGCTGAGATTGTCCATAAAAATTTTACCTGAACTACTTTGTCACTGATTTGTTCACTATGAATACACTCAAATTGAGTGAGCAATTCCAATGCGTTTGCAACAATTCCTATAGAAAGTTGAGCTCGTTTGGCCACTTCGACCACATCAATGGTAAAAAAAGCATCATTAAATTCACCTTGAGCGATTAACCCTATATCAGCTATGATTTGATAAACGATGTTCAACGATTCGAATGTTGGGTATGCCACATGTGCAAACTCCCGTAATCGCGAAAAATCTGCTTCTGAGTACAATAAAATGGGGAAACTAAGACTTCCATCACGACCGGCTCTCCCTGCTTCCTGGTAATAGGCCTCAAGGCTTGCAGGTGGCGCTTCATGAAACACAAAACGGCAATCCGGTTTATCAATCCCCATTCCAAATGCGTTTGTAGCCGCAACCCAAGGTGTTTTTCCCTTAATCCAGTCATCTTGAATACGATTTCGTTCAGTACTCGACATCCCGGCATGATACGGTTCACTTTTCAGGCCTGTTGTTCGAATCAAATTGGATAATTCCTCACAGGCTTTTCGGGTTGACCCATAAATAAGACCCGCCCCTTTTCCCTTTGCCCGATTCAGTAACTCTTTGAGCCGCTGAGGTTTATTTTCTTCATATTCAACTCTGTAACCTAAATTATCCCGAATGTAGCCTTTTGAAATTATGGTGGGGTTATTCAGTTGAAGGCTATCAATAATGTCTTGTTTTACTTGTGGAGTTGCAGTAGCCGTTAATGCAATCCAAGAAACTTGGTCGGCAACAGATAGTAAATTTTCTTTGATTTTTCGATAAGAGGGTCGAAAACGATGCCCCCACTCCGAAATACAATGTGCTTCGTCAATGGCCACCATGGATAGGGGCAAATTGGGTAATTCACCCTGAAAAATATCCGACCCAAGTCGCTCAGGTGCAACATACATCATTTTATACATGCCATTTCGGGCATTAATCAAACGCTGATCAATCTCGCGGCGCGAAAGGGTACTGTTTATGAACGTGGCTGAAATCCCCTTTTTTTTAAGTGCTTCAACCTGATCTTGCATCAAGGCTAGAAGAGGTGAAATCACCAAACTAAGCCCGGGCCAAACCATTGCAGGAACCTGATAACACAAGGATTTTCCCCCGCCGGTAGGGAATAGAACTAAGGTATCTTTTTTAGCAAGTACGCTTCTTACAACATCATCTTGTCCGGGTCGAAAATTATCAAAACCCCAAAAAGTTTTAAGTTGTTGTTTTGCTTGATGAAAAAGCTCAGTGCTCATTGGAATTACGTCCTATTTACAGCTTTTCAATCCTACATTAACCAAAAATCAGAGTTGAAATTGTTGGTTAGCAGTCATCAAATCGTTTACTTCTTTGATGAATTTCAAGGTGCGGTCTTTGCTGCGAACAGAGAGCTCTGTGGTTATTGCGTTTATTGTAACTGATATGGCCGCAAATGAATTAGTAAACAACATATTCTCACTTTGGATAAATAAACTGTGATGAGCATATCCTACAATCGATGCAGAGCGTGAGTCGGTTAAGGCAACTACATGAATACCTTTATCCATAGCCAATTTAGCAGCCTCAATCGTTCTTTTTGAATACGGAGGAAAGGATAAAAAAACGACCACATCCTGTGGTTGCGCATACATGATTTGTTCTTCAAAACTTAGATGAGAACTAACCAAACAACGCGCATTAACAGCAACCTGACTTAATGAATAGGCCAAAACCTGACTTAATAATGCCGATATTCCCTGACCAAACGTAAAAATTGTGCCTGCTTTTTGAAACAGATTGATTATGGTCTTAAACGTTTCCAAGTTCAGTGATTCCATCGTTTGATTGATGTTTTTCACTTCTTGTTGGGCTACTTCATAAATGGTTTCTTTATCGGAATCAGCCAATAACGGAAACCGCTCCATATAAGTAAATTTCGACTGAACCGCAGTGTGAATTGCATTTCTAAACTCGATAAACCCATCAAAGCCAATACTTTGTGCAAACCGAACTACGGTTGCTTTAGATGCGCCGCATTTTTCACCGATTTCAATTACGGAAAGAAAGGCTGACTCATTCATGTTATTGAGAATGTAATCCGCAACTTTTCGCTGATTTCTTGATAAACCTTTGTATTTACTGATTATAAGCGATTCAATACGCTCTGTTGTAATATCATTCATGGGATTTTGTTTACGCATAACCTGTCAAAACCGCCAAAGTAATAAAAATAACGCCGATAGCATAGAGCCAAAGCAATTTAGGGAAAAGCCACTTTGCCCAATCATCCCATTGTAACTTGGCCATACCCAATACACCCATCGTTACACCTGAAGTTGGGATGATGAGGTTATTGATACCATCACCCAATTGAAAGATGAGGACAACCGTTTGGCGTGTTAATCCGATTAAATCGCCAAGTGGGGCCATTATTGGAATGGTTAACGCGGCCTGACCACTTCCCGAGGGCACAAAAATATTGATCATGGTTTGTACAAGAAGCATCAGATTTCCGGATATGATTGGGTTTAAATCGCCAATAAGTCCGGATAAATAAAACAATAAGGTATCTATGGAATGAGCGTCAGTTAAAACCAGTAAAATGGATTTTGATAAGGCAATAACAAGCACAGCACCCATTACATCGGTCATACCACGCTGAAAAGCGCGAACGGCATCATCTGCTTTTAGTCTTCCAATAAGTGCGCTTAACAAACCAAGTGTTAAAAACAGCCCTGAAAGTTCCAAAATATACCATCCCCAAACGTTTACTCCATAAACAAGTAATCCCATAGAACCTAAGAACAAGCTAAAAATAGTAGCTTGTTTCCAATTTAGAGTATCGTTCTCTACGGATTGTTCGGCTTCAGCTTGATTAGCTTTTTCTTGAGAGAAGATGGAATCGGCATAACGTTTTACCAAAAAAATCCCAACTGAAGTTATAGCTAGCCACAAAAACATTCTTAGTTCTGCACCGGAAAAAATGGGAATATCAGCCAAACCTTGTGCTATGCCCACTGTAAATGGATTATATACAGCTCCGGCAAAACCTAAACCCGCTCCCACAAATGGAATGGCAACACCTGTAATTCTATCATATCCCAATGCAAGAGAAAGACTTACAAAAAGAGGAACAAAAACGATGGTTTCCTCCGACATGCCGAAGGTTGTTCCCATCAACGAGAAGAAAGTCATGAAAAAAGGGATAAAAAAAGGTCTGAATTTGGGATTTTCTCGAAAAAATCGAGCAGATCGATGAATTATTTTTCGAATAGTTTGGGTTTCGTCGATCAGTGAAAAAACGCCGGCAACAATTAAAATAAAGAGAATGATTTCAACGGCGGAGTGATCTAAAAAACCGCGAATAGGAGCTAAAATCACATCCCCAACAGAGGCTGGATTGGAATCAACTTGATGATAGGAACCCGGAAGAACCACAGTCTTTCCATTTTTTTCAACTCGCTCAAAACTACCCCCTGGAATTACCCACGTTAAAGCTGAAAATAAAGCTAAGAGTAGTAATAATAAAACGATAGTATTTGGAGCTTTAAACGATTTTTTCTTGGACATTTATCACGCTTTTAATTTCGGTGAGAAAATAATGAATTAATTTGGAGATGCTGAATGGGTAAGGATAAAAGTTGGAAGCCGGATGTTCGATACTGGAAGTTCGATACTGGTAAGATACCTGACGTTTGCTGATTGAAGATTGAAGATTGAAGATTGAAGACTCATTAGCTA
>CAZIQX010000044.1:0-16965 GCA_964541325.1 uncultured Chitinophagales bacterium
AGATCTCATTAATGCGGGTGTTGAATCAGCTGATATTGTTGTTGCTGCCACAAGCGTGGATGAAGTTAACATGATTGCAGCCATGATGAGTAAACGCTTAGGAGTGAAACAAGTAATCGCTCGTGTTAGAAGCAACGAACTATCATCCCCGGACTCACCCATTAAACCTGCCGACTTAGGCATTGATGTGGTTATTCACCCCGAATATTCGGTTGCGCTCGATATTGTTCAGCTGTTAAAGCGAGCGGCAGCCTCCGATGTCATCAACATAGCTGATGGCGCTATGCAATTAGTGGGGATAAAAATTGACTCAAAATCGCCTCTAATTGGAAAAACAATGATTGAGTACACCAAGGAAATGGCACCGACCGTTTTCCGCGTAGTGGCTGTTGCACGTGGCGGGTTTACGATAATTCCCAAAGGCGACACCAAACTTCAAAAAAACGACCAGTTTTTTGTTCTTGCCTTATCGTCGGATATCAAAAAAATTATTCAAAGTGCGGGCTTAAGTGAACGATCTCTTTCAAAAGTGATGATAGCCGGAGGCTCTCGAATTGGCGAAATGATTGCCGAAATGCTTATGCACGATGTTAAAGATTGGCGAGTGAAATTAATTGAACCAGATATTGACCGGGCTACAGAGTTGGCCAATCATTTGGAAGATGTTTTAGTACTCAATGGAAATCCAGCCGACCCCGATTTACTAGTTTCCGAAGGTATTGATGATATGGATGCTTTTATTTCGGTTACAGATGATGAAGAATCGAATATCATCAGCTGCTTGATGGCCAAGCACTTAGAGGTTCGTAAAACAGTAGCATTGGTATCAAAACCTAGCTATATCCCATTAAGCCAAACCATTGGTTTAGATGCTGCAGTAAACGTAAAACAATCTGCTTCAAATGAAATTCACCGACATGTGCGTCAAGGTCGGGTAGTTTCTGTATCCGCATTACACGGAATAGAAGCTGAAGTATTAGAATTGGTAGCTACAGGCGTTTCAAAGCTCATTAATAAACCTTTACACACACTCCGATTTCCCAAAGGGGCAGTGGTTGGTGGAATCATCAGAAATGGAGAAACTGAAATTGCCATTGGATCAACGGTGATTCATGAAGGCGATCGTGTGATTTTATTTTGTTTGCCTGATGCCATCGAAGAAGTAACCAAATGTTTCTGATATGCCCTTTCGAATAACCCATCACAATTTACTCTCATTCGATATTAAGATTGTTTTAGGGGTAGTTGGTGCTTTTTTATTCTTTTTAGGATTTGCACTTCTTTTCCCGCTCTTCATTGATTTGATTTATGGGGAAAATACCTGGCTAGCTTTTCTGATTAGCGCCATACTCGCATTTGGAATAGGGGGAAGTTTGTTTTACTTCTTTCGCCCTAAACGTGAACTAAAAAATCGCGAAGCTTTTCTGATTGTGAGTCTCACTTGGATTGTGATGAGTCTAGTTGGAGCAATTCCTTTTATGCTTAGCGGATTACCTATTTCCTTTACCGATGCATTTTTTGAAACCATGAGCGGTTTAACAACAACCGGTGCAAGTATTTTTGGAGGAACAACGGCATCTGGATTTCAAAATCCGACAATCGAAGACCTACCTAAATCCTTGCTTTTTTGGCGTTCTCTTTCTCATTGGTTGGGTGGGATGGGAATTATCGTGCTTTCTATCGCCATATTCCCTCTGTTGGGTTTTGGTGGGATGCAATTATTTCAGGCTGAAGCACCCGGACCAACAACCGATAAATTAACTCCACGCGTGCAAAATACCGCCAAATTACTTTGGGTAGTTTATGCCGGCTTTACATTTGCTCAATTTTTACTGCTTTGGATTCACCCGTCTATGGACTGGTTTGATGCGTTAAATCACGCATTTGCAACCATGGCAACAGGCGGATTTTCGACTCAAAATGGGTCTGTAGCTGATTACAACTCAGTTTATATTGACGCAATCATCACCCTTTTCATGTTTTTTGCAGGAATAAATTTTGCGCTTCATTATCGTTTATTTACCGGAAAATGGGATGCTCTCATCTCGAATCGTGAACTTCGTTTTTATTCGCTCATTGCCTTAGCCGGTTCTGTAAGTATTACCGTTTCCTTATTTATTCAATTGGATTATAGTTTGGGTGATGCCATTCGCTATGGAACTTTTCAAGCTTTATCCATCATTACTACCACCGGTTTTGGCACTGCTGATTACGAAGTTTGGCCGAGTGTTGCTGTTTTTGTGCTGCTTTTACTTTTTTTTACCGGTGGTTGTGCAGGCTCAACAAGTGGTGGACCCAAAATGATTCGTTGGCTCATTTTGATTCGCAATTCATTTAAAGAAATTACTCAAACCCTTCACCCCAAAGCTATTTTACCGGTTCGTGTTGGCAGTTATGCCGTTGAACCCAATGTGGTTAGAACCGTTCTTAGCTTTTTTATCCTTTATCTGTTCATATTCGCAACAACCGGACTCATCCTTTCCTTTTTAGGTTTGGATTATGTATCTGCTTTAGGTGCTTCAATTGCATGCTTGGGAAATATTGGTCCAGGTTTTGGAATAGTTGGACCCTCTGAAAACTTCGCTGCTATCCCCAACCTTGGGAAATGGGTATTAAGTTTTGCCATGATGATTGGTCGCTTGGAGTTATTTACCGTTTTAATTCTGTTTTCGCCCAAGTTTTGGCATGAATGAAGGTTTATTTGTAAAAGGTGTAAGGTATAAGGGGTTGGTTACTAGGAAAAGGTGAATAGTGGAAATAGGGAGTATTTGAAAAGGTTTAAGTCGTAAGGTTTTAGGTATTAGCAAAAGTTGTAAAGATTTTGAGGTGTAGAGGTATCAGCAAGCGCTGCGCGGTACTTTCGGTATCAGGGGGGCTGCATTCATGGGTCAGGGCAATATGCGCACCGTGCTGCCTTTTGTGTCAGGGATTTTTTGGTAGTTAATCCATGAATAATAATTTGTACTCGTTTCGCATTTAAGGCTTCTTAGTGCCAACATTAACGTTGCTTCGACAAAACTCTTTCAGTCTTTAGCTTTTTTAAATCCGTCTTGAAACATCAGAAATCCAAAATTCGAAATTCGATACCAAGCGTATCGAAGGTACTGCGACACCGTAGGTACCACGGAGTGCTTCGAAATTCAAAATCCGACATCCGACATCCGACATCCGAAATCCCTCTTCCAGCTTTTTCCAAATCATCGAAACTTTATTTCATTTAATACCTATTAACAGCGTTTTGTTTTACATTCCCTCATCAAATAATCTAAGGAGTTAACCTAATGCTAAAAAAACTCGCTGTAATGAGTACAATCGCTCTCTCAGCTGCCTCCGGCATGGCTCAAAATGCAAATTTTGAAAAAGTGCGCGAGCTTGGCGGCATCGAAGAATACAAATTGAAGTCAAACGACCTCACCGTGCTTCTAAAAGAAGATAAATCAGCACCCGTTGTTACCGTCATGATTACGTACCTCGTAGGTTCTCGTAATGAAGTTACAGGCACAACCGGTTCCACGCACCTTCTCGAGCACTTAATGTTCAAAGGAACCACCAACTTCAACAAAGCTAAAGGCAACGATGTAACCGATGTGTTACAAAACCTTGGCGCTCAAATGAATGCCACTACCTGGCTCGACCGTACCAACTACTACGAAAATCTCCCCGCTGAACACATGGATTTGGCACTCGAAATCGAAGCCGATCGCATGAAAAATCTGTTACTTCGTGATGAAGATCGCAAACCGGAAATGACCGTAGTTCGTAATGAATTCGAGCGTGGTGAAAATTCCCCATTTTCAGCCTTGAACAAAGCAATCACTCAAACCGCTATCGTTGCGCATCCTTACCATCACAGCACTATCGGTTGGCGCTCCGACATCGAAAATGTGTCTATTGAAAGCCTTCGTGAGTTCTACGAAACCTATTATTGGCCCGACAATGCTACATTAACCATTATCGGCGATTTTACTAAAGATGAGGCTTTTAAGTCCATCGAAAAACACTTCGGTGGAATCGGAAAATCACCGAATCCAATTCCACAAGTGTACACAGAAGAACCGGTTCAAGAAGGCCAACGCCGCGTTTTAGTAAAACGCTCAGGACAACTTGGGGTAGTTGGAATGTCGTTTCGTTCTCCTGAAGGAACCCACGACGACGCCTATGCGCTCACCATTTTAAGCGATATTCTTTCAAGTGGAAAATCATCCCGTTTGTACAAAAAAATTGTAGATGAAGGTCTTGGAACCAACGCATTTTCCAGTTACTACATGTTGCGCGACCCTTATTTATTCAGCATTTACAGCTTTCTTGCACCCGGTTCCAAACACGAAGACGTTGAAGCCAAAATCTTTGCAGAACTCGAAGAAATCAAAGCCAATGGTGTAACTCAGGAAGAAGTTACCCGTGCCGTAAATCAAAATCTGGCATCAGCGGCTTTCCAACGCGACGGCGCCTTTTCTCAGGCAAGTGCCATCAACGAATGGATTGCTATGGGCGATTGGACCTATTACGTCACCTTTGCTGAAAATCTGAAAAAAGTGACTCCCGACGATGTAAAACGTGTGGCTGAAAAATACCTCAACGAAGACCAATCTACGGTGGGCTATTTTATTCCAAAAACGGGTGCTTCAGGCATGGGACGCGGTGGTCGCGCCAGCTTAATGGACGATTACGATTGGCAGCAATTCGAAAAACCGGGCATTTCGTTTTACAACAATCCCATGGATGAAAATACCATCGTTTCAGCTGAAAAAACCAATTTGGCAAAATCAGTAAAATCCAAAAAAGTGAATGGCATTCAATTGTACACCAAAAGTATGGGTGTTGAAGAAGTTGTAACCATTCGCGGTTCTTTTCCTGCCGGTGATGTGTTCTCTCCTGCTCAAAATTCCATGATTGCGGATGTAACCGCGGGTCTGCTCGATAAAGGCACCACCAAAATGGATAAGTTTAAAATCGCAGAAACACTTGAAAATTTGGGAGCTAGCCTGAGTTTCTACACCGATAACTACTTGCTAAATTTTTCCGGACGTATGCTCAAAAAAGACGTCCCCGTTGTGTTGGAACTCTTAGCTGAACAATTACGCAATCCATTATTTAGCGCTGAAGAGCTCGAAAAATATAAAAAACAGCAAATCGGTAGCTTACAACGTACTCTGGAAAATACCAACGCCATGGCTGCAATCAGCTATGCGCAAACCGTGTATCCCAAAGATCATCCCAATTATGTAAAATCCATCGAAGAGCAAATTAAAGAAGTTGAAGCCATCACCATTGACGATGTAAAAAAATTCCATGCTGCTCATTATGGTCCCAAAAACATGATTTTAGTTGCAACAGGCGATATTGACCAAAAAGCCATCGAAAAAGCATTGGGTGCGTTTAAAGGATGGAAAGGCGGGGTTGATATTCCCAAATCAAGCGCAACTCCGAAGGTTAATGAATCCAAAAACGTGGATTTCAATATGGAAGACAAAACCTCGGTTACCTTGTACCTTGGCGCTCCAACCGGCTTGCATTACAACGATCAAGACCGCTTAGCGCTGTATGTGGGTCAGTACATTTTGGGAGGCAACTTTGCCGCTCGTTTAATGTCAATTGTGCGCGACCGTGAAGGTTTAACCTATGGAATCAATTCGTTTCTAACCGGCGATGATTTTGCCGATGGTTCTTGGGCAATCAGCGGAACGTTTTCTCCGGCTTTATTGGCCCAAGGAGAAGCCAGCACAATGCGCGAATTACGCCGATTTTACACCGATGGCGTTAGCGCTGAAGAATTAGCCAACAAGAAAAGCACCTTAACAGGTCAATACAAAGTAGCTCTTTCCACCACTGGTGGCATGGCTGGAACCATTCACAGCTTTCTGAGCAAAGGTCGCAATTTAAACTATCTCGATGAATATGTGGATAAAATTAACGCACTTACACTCGATGAAGTAAATTCCGCAATCAAGAAATACATGAATCCCGATAAAATCGTGATGGTAAAGGCAGGAACCTTGCCTAAAGAATAGGTCTTCAAGTTCTACAAAAGGCTCCGCAAGGAGTCTTTTGTGTTTTATAAGTTTAATTTCACCATTTTTTTTACAAGCTCAGAATTCACAAACAACAGCATTCCGCGTTCATCTTTTGTCTTTAACCTCCAGCTTTTGCCAATTCTCTTTCCGGCTTACCCCTCTTATTTCCTTCAACTTTTAGCTTTGATCGTACAGCTTTTAGCATCTTTCGCCTTCAGTCTTAAGCTGTTAGCTATTCCCCTTCCGGCTTCCAGCTTCTTTGGGCATGCCCCTCGTTCGCTACGCTCACTCGGGTCGGGCTTTCCGCTTGTAGTCCTCGAAAGCTTTTGTGTGTGGCAGGAATAGTTTTGTTAAAAGCAACACATCATAGATCAACAATCAAAAATCAACCATGCACAAAAGCTTTCTGTGGGCTACCGCTGCACTCCCTCATGCTTTGTTGGCTCGGGCTTCGCCCTCGCCAACATAAGGACAAACAGCCCCGAATGCCTTCGGGGCTGTTTGTCCTAACGGGATGCTCGCTTTGCTCGAATGCGTTGGTAATTGCGGCCCAGATTCCGGTCTGCACCGGAATGACAGTAACCACGGAGACACCTAAAAGGATTAAACATGACGAAAATTTGCTGTACTTACAGCTATCTGTGGCAAAAACTCTACAACTCTAAAACTCTACAACTCTACAACTTTAAACCTTTTCCTAACACCCAACACCTTACACCCTTTCCAAAAAAACCTTCAATCATGCCACCCCCTGTCACTAATCTATATTAAAATTGGCGCGCACGCATTGATATATGTGCAATATATGTGTAAACTCAATCTCAACCGAGAGGCCGCCATGGAAACAAACAAAGATAAATTTACGCCCATCAATGTATTTAACATTTTTGCGGGGTTCAAAACACCCAAAATCAAGCAAACTATAACACCATTTCGATTCGATTTACCTACCGGTGAATCCCACCAAATAGCCACGATTCGTCAGACGCACAAAGAACGGGTGGGACAAGCCACACATTTCCATTTTGTAGTACAAACCCGCGAAAAACGTTACTTCCATATCGTGTTCGATACCGGCGAACTACAGTGGCGTCTAATTCAGGAATTAGATCCCGAACTCCTGTTTAATAGTTAAACGGACGCTGTGGTTTGCGCCCGTATTGCCAGCGCAGAAACGTTCTGTTCGAGTAATGCAACCATCCCATTTCCCTTGAAACCTGCTCCAAGTAACGTATAAATGGCTGAGATGCATCCAACTTGGCGTACAATTCCACAGGATTTCCCACCAACTCTTCCGGCGGAAGTTGGATTTTGGTGTGCTGAACAAGCAATGCATCATCCAAAAAAAGGGGCAAATACGTGATACGCGAAAGTATGGTGTAGGCCTCATCAATCCAGACACTCACCACAGAAACAGAGGGTAATTGAGTGGAATAATGCACAGGAATATCTTCAGGGTCGTAAGGGTCGTATAACACGGTTTCATCAAAATGGGGATTGGCTTGGGGCACAAATAGTTGAACGATAACCTCGCGAGGATTTTTCTGCAAGGTTAATTCTGCCAAATAACGTGCGCGAGCGCTTAACGAGCGGTCTAAGCCCGATTTAGGAACTATAAACCACTCCGATTCCATCGTTGTACCAAGGGAATCCTGAAACTGCAGGTGAATGCGTTCCGGACTTCGGCTTAGTTTGAACGATGTTTCTCGCATCAAGGAATCCACAAAATCAGCGTCTTCTATCAAGTAGGATAGCACGGTATCCTTGCCAAGAAGCAGTTCGCCCGGCAGACGTTTTAGACGTTCCGGATAAGCTAAAAATTGCTCACGAAAACAGGTGGAATCAAGCGAAAAAGGTGTTAATGGCACCAAAACCTGAAGGGAATCACCCCGAGAAACATACACGAGAGGAATGGTAAACACCGAAAGTTGATGCCGTTGAGGAAGAGAATCAACAGCTAAATCCAAAGAGGAGTTATCCCTAAAAAATGGCACACGGAATCCACAAGCTTGTATCAAAAAAGCCACTGCAAAAAATCCAAAAAGGAATGGCCGATGCGCTAAACCCACCTTCATTGCATTAACATTGGTTACCTGAGAAAAGTAATCAAATCTGAAATCAAAACAGAAGAAACTCCTTTTAAATTCATAAAACCCTTCTACTTAGCCTGTATTTGCTACTTTTTTAAAAAAAACTTGATTTTCGCTTAAAATCAGTCTATTATAAGACAAGATAGTCTTATATCTAATTTGTTCTTTGAGGTCTTCCTCATCTGTTGAGAGGCTCTTAGTAAAAGCAAGAGCACAGTAAGATTTAGCGTTTACACGATTTTTTGAACTCATGGGTATTGGTTAGCAAACCGTTCCTCTCCTCTCATCTCCTATCTATCTCGTTAGCTTCGTGCTAATCGTATTCATGAGTTCATCTTTTTCGATTTTGGGGTATAAAAATGGTACTCGTTCATAAATTCATCGAAACACAAACAAGAGGCAACACTTATAATCAACTGTTAGTTGATATTGCTCAGGCAGCCTTACACACTCGTTTTATTTCCAGCAATCCGAAATTTTTCATTCACATTTCGCATCATTTTATTGAAATTCATCTGCGAAAAGATGCGTTTCATTACGATTCTATTTTGCGAGAAACCGCCCTGGACGCAGGGATGCTGATTGAACAACTGCGCCGGGTTATTGTAAATCTGGGTTATCATCCCATTATGGAACTGGAATTGGTAGAAAACGGTACCATGCGAGTAGCACGTTTTTCATTGGGCACCCCGATTGAAAATCACGTTCAAACACGTATTTCGCAGGGATATAATTTACCCAATAGTTGCGTGCATCCATCCGATTCAAAAACGGATCGTTTACTTGCTGAATTGCAAGGCCGACTTATTGACCGTCAATTGTATGTGCATAAACTGCATCACAGTACACAAAAAAAAGATGATATTCATTTTGCAGTTGTTGGGGCTTTTTATCATTTAGGCGGATGGCTTGAAGTCGGAATGTTTGTCGGAAAAGCAATCAGTGAAATCAATGCCAAGAAAAACTGTCAGTTGTATCCAATTAGTTGCGCGAGTTGTGGTTATGATGTACCCGTTCAAGACCGGCAACGAGGGCGAGCACTCTTATTAACCATTGAAGACAACGGAGCTGTTCCGGCAACAAAAGCTTACGATTTGCTTCAATTTTTAGTTTGATAGTGATACCGTATTCATACAATCGAATGGATTGAAATGGATCTTACTAAAAAGTGAGAAGTCCGTTTATTGGACTACTTTATCACCTAGAATGATTATAAAGTGGAAGCGGAACTACAGCAATTACGTAACCGATACCATCTCTTTTTGCAAAAAATCGAGTGTAATGGGTTTACACAAAAACTCGGCAACATCCTCATTTTGATGAGCTCGCTCGCGGTCGATGCGATTCACACTCGAAGTTAGTACACATACCTTACATTCTCTTCTTCGGGCAAGGTCGAATTCATGATATTTTTCTAGAAATTCCCAACCATTCATGTCATTCATGTTCAAATCCAAAAAGATAACATCAGGAAACGGGCTTTCCTGTTCATTAGCATCGGTTAGGGCTTCGATCGCATAACGCGCTTTCGTGAAACTCACCACGTGTTCGGCGTAGCCACTGCGTTTAATCAAAATTTCCAAGGCCATATTGTGTATCGAATCATCGTCGATAAGCCACACCATTCTGTCTGTATTAGTCATGTGCAAAAATTACGGTAAACGTACTTCCTTTTCCGGGTTCACTTTTTACTTCAATGGTTCCGTTCAAAACATCCACTTGCGTTTTAACCAAATATAAGCCCAAACCTCGACCTTCAACATGGTCGTGAAAACGCTGATATAAATCGAACATTTTTTTTTGATAGCGTGATAAATCTAGACCAAGTCCATTATCTGAAAACTCCAATTCAACTTTACCCGGTTTATGAACACTTCTTACAAAAATTTCCGGGGTTCGTGATGGATCACGGTACTTGATAGAATTAGATATGATGTTAAAAAAAATACTCTGCAAATAGGATTGAATCGAAAAAATGCTGTCTAATGCAGAAAAATCATAGTTAATGATTGCATTACTTTGCTGAATTTGTTTGGCAAGAGCCGTTTGCACCGAAAGCATAATTTCCTGAAAACGTACCGGTTCTTTTAACGAATGAACATCATTCCGAATGGAAAGAACTTCATTCAGATCTTTAATGGTCTTGTCCAAATTTTGTGCAGATTTTTTTAAACCTTCAACAACTTTGTCCTTTGTATCATCGTCGATGTTTTCTAATTGAAAAATGCTGGTTAAACTCAAAATATTTGCAACAGGGGCTCGTAAATCGTGAGAGATAATGTACGAGAAATGTTGCAAATCACGGTTTTGACGCGTTAAATCAGCGATTAAGCGGTTTCGTTCGTCTTCCAACTGCTTGCTAATCGTGATGTCTTCCACAAAAGCAATTAAAACTTCTTTTCCGAAATACATACTTTTTTGAAGTCGAATTTTCTTTGGAAAAGCAGCACCATCTTTGCGAAACCCATATATAATATGCGTTTGTGGAATACCCTTAAACGCCTTACGTAATATATCCTGAATATGCTTAGGGTTATTGTAGGTTGAATCGGATATAAACGTTGGTTTTTTACCCACTAATTCCGATTTCGGCATATCGTACATGGCACAAGCCGCAGCATTTAAATCAACAAAGTGATACTCTTTATCAAGGATATAAATGGGTTCAGAGGCATTTTCAAATAGTTTTTTGTACGATTCTTCGCTTGTTTTAAGTTCGGTTTCTTTTTGTTTTTTATCGGTGATATCTGTGATCACACCATCGTAAAAAGTACCATCATCAGAATGTGTTTTCGTAACGTTTAACAACGCCCAAAAACGGGTCCCATCGAGACGGCGCATCAACATTTCACGATTGCTGATGTGTTCTTTTCGGTCGATTTCTTCTAAAAATTGTGTACGTATTGTTGCCGATTCATACAATAAATACAAATCAGCGTTGGAAATTACATCACCTTTTTTATAACCAAACATCCGATAAAAAGCTTCATTTGCATAAATGATTCCCTTTTCTCGCGAACTTCGATATACAGCTTCCGAAAGATTTGATGTAATCGAGTTTAACAGTTGTTCATTTTCACGAATTTTCTTGCTTATTTCATGCTCAGCGGTAATATCTCGCATGAAAATTGACGCTGCAACAATTTCGTTATGCTCGGTTTTGACCGGATACATCGAGGTTAGATAAAACTTAGGTTGTCCACCTATGCTAATCCATGAACGAGCTTCAAAGGCCTCTCCATTAAACACTTTTGCTAAGGCTTCTTTAAATAAACGTGTTTGCTCCGTATCCGGTAAAAGAGCAAGTAAATTTTGCCCTAATTCTACTTGGATATCCCCGAACACATCCTGAAGCATCTTTACGTGCCGGGAATTAAAAAACACATAATTGCCCTGCTTATCTAGGGCCATGATAACGTCTTGCGAACTTTCTACTACCCCGTTTAAATTGGCGTAGAGATACTCAATGCGCTGTTTATCTAATTGGGATTCTGTTAAATCATCAACCAGACAAACCCCACCGATAAATTCATTTTTTTCACCCAAAACGGGATTAAAGAAGCATCGGACAAATGCCGTTTTTCCGGCAGTTACAGAAGTATAAAACCCTTCATAGTAACCTAGTTTTTTTTCGAGCGATTTCTTTACTTGTTTGATAACCTCTTGATTCGATAAATCCCGAATCATATTTAAACCAATCAACCGCTCTCGTGAAGCTCCGATGATGAAGGCAAATTCATCGTTTACCTGCAAAATGGTTCCTTCCTGATCATAGAAGCAAATTCCAGCCGGTGAGTTCTCAAATATCAAACGAAATTGTTCTTCTCTGCGAATCAAGTCTTCCTGCTGTGCCATGGATTTACTAACATCACGAATAACAAGGGCTAGTTGGATGTCAGGATGGATTTCGTGTTCTTCGGAGTGAAAATCCAACAAATCAATGGCTAGAATACGCTCATCGAGTTCCGAAATATTCATTTTGATGAGACCTGACTCACGCTCAGGTTGCTGTTTTTTAATCACTTGAACGAAATGCGTTTCAGAAATCGGTTGACCCTCCAAGTGGGAAAAAGAAACCAACTGAAACAATGAAACACCTTGTACCTCATGTGTTTCGCGCTCAAGTATTTCAAGAGCTTTTCCATTTGCCGCTAAAATTTCAAAATTCTTATTTAGATAAAGTATTCCTGTACCGATCCGACTCGATATGTCAGAAAAAGATTGTAACGAAGCGGTTAATTGGAACAAACTCAAGGGGATTTAAGTCTATTTTGGTTAATGATAATACTTAAATCTACTATGAATTGCATTTAAAAAAAGCCCTTAGCCTCAGAAATGCTCTAAAGCTAAGGGCTTAGTCTAATGATGATAGTTTCTCTAACTTGTACTCTATTTAATCATCAAATTCCAGGTTTCTGCCACTTGAGCAGCACGTTGTTTTTCAACCAATTCAGCAATAGCTTTATCAAAGGCGGATAGAATCATTTCTTTTTGTAAGATTCGATTTAATGCTTCCAAATTGGTGAATTCTTTTTCACTAAACGGAACTCCTTTTCCACGGCTTCCATTTACTGAGTACCAACTGCCAACAGAACTTTTGTCCACAATATTTCGGCCTTCGATTAACAGATTTCCATCGGGAAAAAGAACCACGGCATCTTGGTCTCCGCCAATTGTAAAGTTCAGATTCACATAAGCAATTGCATCTACATTCAAGCTTTGTAACAATTTTGGTTTTGGCAAATCATCAGTGATACCCGCGGTTGCCGTTTGTTCACCAATTTCAGTTAAACCAAGAGAACTTAAGCGTTTGGAATTTTTGTAATTCTTCCGGAAAATTTCTTTGGTGTTTTTATCCTCAACTGCATAGAATTTTTCGTAGTTCGGATCGGCAGTTACGCTTTCAATATCAACAACCTCTACATGGTATTTGGTTAAAATAGCTTTGAATCCGTCGTAGACACCCTTCATGTAGGCATCCCAGTATTTATCATCGAGTTGCGGAAATTGATAGGTTGTTATAGTTGTTGTAATTATTCTACCTCCACCTATCATACTGCTTTCAGAAACGTCTTTAGTTTGCTTGAATAAGCTTGCTGAAACACCTAAAGACGCTATACCAATGCGAAGTTTTTTGGCTTCTAAACTTGCTCCCCAATAACCATTTGCAGCTGACCCATAATATTTGAACGGTTTTTCATCTTTTACTTCGATTTCACCTTTTATACGATAGCTGGCCATTGCTTCAATCTCTCCAATTAGTGAAACGGGAACGGTTTCTATATGAACCGATTTTCTGCGAGCATAAGGATGAGGTTGAACGGTTAAACGGTCTTCTTCAATCAATTCAACTTTTAAGTGTTGATTTTCGGTTACAAACTTCACCACATCTTTTCCGGTTAATCCGGCACCATTTACCTGCGTTGATTTAAACGAACCGGCGGGAATTACCACTTTTGTTGAGGCATAAAACGGTTGTATGTTATTGAATTCGCGTCCACCGGGCATACTTGAAATCAATGAAACCATCATCAATTTTCCTTGAGCTTCTTTTGAAAGCTTAAACTCAAGCGTTAAATCTTTGGTTATATCTACCTCAAAATCTGCGGTTTTCCCGTTGATCGATTTAATTTCAAACGTGGCAGCCGGACTAATTTCAAAACTACTTTTTTGGCCTGAAGCACTGTGTAGTTCTATTTTTTTAGGGCCTCGGTCCTTTGTATCAACATAGGCGGTGTACACTCCACCACTTTCATAAAATGCGGTGTCACCGTTAATTAAAACGGTTCCTTCGAGCTGTAAAAAGCCATAACCTTCCGTTTTAATGAATTGAACACCAATTAATGAGCGACCACCTTGCCAATCTTTGGCAAAACTTGTACCCATAGTCTGCACATCTTTTGAGTACAAATTGGTGTTGTACATACCCACAACAGCCATTTTAGAAAGGTCTTTTTCTTTGGCGGTCATAAATTTAACCACTAATGAGCCAACTTGCGCACAACCTGCAAGGGCAACTACCGATAGCGTAATCAAGCTAATTTTTTTGAACATAAGAGTACCTTGTTAACCATTTTTAGGAACATGGTTAAAATCGATGCTTCATACAAGTATTATAATACTCCAATCGGAGTATTTTTTTCTTAACAGGATATTACGTTCACATCAGCTGTCGGGCTTTGGTTGTTGGCTTTAACTCTTGGATTACATGTAAAAATCTACGATTTCTATTTTTATATAATCTGTTTTTTATAGTTAAGAAAAGGCATCAACGAATACCTTCTTTCCATTTCAAAAAACAACAGACTTACAATTCCAATGGAACTGATGAATAAAGCTTACTTTTAGTTTTTGTTTGATAACTCTAAGAAATCGCGACAAGTATTTTAACAAGTAACTACCTTTAGACTTAGTAGTTTTTACAACAGCCTATCAATTATGGATTTATTTAACGGTTCGGAATCATCAACATCTAAAAAAAATCAACCTGTTTCGGCATGGGCACCATTAGCTACACGAATGCGACCTCGATCCATATCTGAATATGTGGGTCAGGAACATATTTTGGGTGAAGGCAAACTGTTACGAAAAATGATTGATACCGGTGTTTTAGGTTCTGTGATATTTTATGGTCCACCAAGTGCCGGAAAAACGACGTTAGCCAATGTAATTTCTCAAGAAATTGATGCCGATTTTGTGATATTAAACGCAGTTTTAGATGGAACCAAAGATTTAAAAGAAGCCGTTGCTAAAGCCGATTACAATCGAACTCACAAAAACAGACGTACACTTTTATTTGTGGACGAAATTCACCGCTGGAACAAAGCGCAGCAAGATGCCTTGTTACCGCATGTGGAATCAGGTTTGATAACCTTAATTGGCGCAACTACTGAAAATCCTTTTTATTCATTGGTTGGTCCGCTGCTCTCACGTTGCCAATTGTTTGAGTTATACCCTTTCGGAATTTCAGAATTAGAGTTTATGATTGACCGTGCTATAGCGGATGAAGAGCGCGGATTGGCATCACTTCATGTTGAAATTGAACCTAAAGCACGCTTTTTCCTAGCTGAATTTGCCGGTGGAGATATTCGTCAGGTATTAAACGCTCTTGAAATTGCTTCGCGAACTGCGCCGGTACAAGAAAATGGCAAACGACTGATCACCTTTGAGTTAGCTCAGGAATCCATTCAAAAAAGAACCACTAAATACGACCGAAGCGGCGACGAACATTATCATTATGCTTCTGCTTTTATTAAATCGTTACGCGGTTCTGATGTGGATGCAGCCTTATATTGGGTTTCGGCTATGTTAACCGGTGGCGAAGACCCAAATTTTATTTTTCGGCGATTACTCATCTTTTGTTCAGAGGACATCGGTATGGCTGAACCTAGTGTAATAACTACCATAAATTCGTTGCAAGACGCCTTTCATAAAGTGGGGATGCCAGAAGGTTGGTACTTTATTGCTCACGCTGTAACCTATTGCGCTTTAGCGCCTAAGAGCAATTCAACCTCTGCCATTTTTGCAATCCGTTCTGAAATCGAGAAAAACGGCATCAAACAGGTTCCGGAACATTTGAAAGACAAAACAGCAAACGCCTTAAAAGCCCGTTACACCGGCGACGCTAATCATTCCGATGCTTATTTATACCCTCATTCGTACCCAAATCATTGGGTCGAACAGCAATACTTACCGGATGCCTTAAAAAATAAAATTTGGTACGAACCCGGAACGGAGGGTTTTGAACAGCGTTATGTTGAGCGACTAAAAAAAATTAAAACGCATACGAAAAGCACCTAAACTTCCGATATAGCATTGTTTTAAAGTTCCTATTTTCCTGAAAAATTTGATTGATATGAATGCACCTATTGTGATTGTGGCCTTTGGCGGCGTTTCTCCCGAACATGAAGTTTCTGTAATAACTGGAATTCAGGCTGCAATGGCCTTAAAAGAATCAGGATCTGCTTGTTTACCCTTGTACATCAGTAAACAAGGCGCTTGGTTCAGTGGTGAACCTCTTCTGGATTTGTCATCCTACGAAGATTTAAAACAGTTATCACAAACTGCCTCAAAAGCTGAATTTATAACTGACCAAAAAGGCACAACTCGTTTTCAGATAGAGCAAAAAGGATTGTTCAAAAAGCCCTTACAATATGAGATTAAAGCGGTTTTGTGCGCATTCCACGGCTCTGATGGAGAAAACGGATCGTTTCAGGGTCTTTGCGAATTACTCAACATTCCCTATACGGGAAGTGGCGTGTTAGCTTCTTCAGTTGGTATGGATAAAGATATTACCAAACGATTATGCCGCGATGCCGGTTTTCCCGTTGTAGATGGTGTAAGTTTTTGGGAATCAGAGTGGGTAGTAAAAAAATCAGACTTCATCCAAAAAATGGAAGAGTTTGGATATCCATTAATTATTAAACCGGCTCGCTTAGGGTCAAGTATTGGTGTTTCGAAGGCGGATAACCAACAACAATTGATAGATGCCATTGAGTCATCTTTTCGATTTGATGCCAAATTATTAGTCGAGAAAGCCGTTCAACCCCTTCGGGAAATCAACTGTTCGGTTTTAGGTACGGCAGAAGAAAACCGTGCAAGTGTATGCGAGCAACCTAAAGGTAGTAGTGAACTATTATCATTCACCGATAAATATCAATCGGACTCAAACTCAGCAAAGGGCATGGCTTCGGCTTCGCGTCTTATTCCCGCACCAATCAGTGAAGAAAAGACGCAACAGATTCAAAACCTTTCTAAAGCAATATTTTCTTTGTTAGGATGCAGCGGTGTTGCTCGCCTCGATTTTTTAATGAACGATTCCACAGGTGAAGTGTTTTTTAATGAAATAAACACGATTCCCG
>CAZIQX010000045.1:0-16094 GCA_964541325.1 uncultured Chitinophagales bacterium
GTTTTGTTGCAGTGTAAACAATGCCACCGGGATAAGCTTCATGACCGGCTATTGATCCAATATTTACAATGTGACCTGATTTTCGCTCAGCCATTTTTGGAGAAATTAGCCTTGAAACATACAACAAGCCTTTAATATTGGTATCAATCATGCGTTCCCAATCATCTATTTCGGCTTTGTGAAGTGGGTCTGTTCCAACAGCCAATCCTGCATTATTAATTAAAATGTCAATTTGTGTCAGGTCAATTTCATGAAACGCCTGTTCGACATCGCTTAGGTTTCGAATGTCAAAACATAATGTGCTCACTTGAATTTTGAATTGCTGCTCAAGCACTTCTTTTAGCTCACTGAGTCGCTCTTTTCTGCGTCCTGTAAGTATTAAATGAACGCCTTCAGCAGCAAGTGAATGAGCAATTGCTTTTCCTATTCCCGCCGTTGAACCGGTGATTAAAGCTGTTTTTCCAAGTAATCTGTTCATGAATATTTGATTTGTTAGCGGGGAAAGTTAGGGAATTCGAATCTATCATGTAGTGAAATCCATTGTAATTGATTGGAATTATCATTGATTTCAATTTTTTAAATACGCTCGGAACGAAATTGAAAAGCGAGCTGTTTTAGTTGCTGATTTTAATGAATATCTATGTGTCTCAATCATTAATCCTCCACAAAGGACTGAAGTCGGAAGGCTCAGTCCTTTATTTTTTTAAGCTATTGTTCGTATAATACTTAAAAACACTGACACTCCTTTTGCATGGTTTCAAAAATGATTGTAAGTAAAACTATGACACATAAATAGAAAACGATGTTTTCTCCATGCATTGGCATGTGAAAAAACACCGTTTAACAATATTAAAGCCTTAGAATTAGTAAACCTCAACCATTGCACGGTCACTTGGCTTCACATTTTCTTTAAAATCATGCCAAGTCCATTCTGAAGTTGGTTTATCTTGAATATCCCTTCCCGGACGCATGTAATCATACAATCCAAGTGAGGCTAAATTCGCATAAATACCCGCTTCCATTCCTTCTAAACCGCAAATGTAAATCAGCGTGTTATCTGCAGCTAAAATCGGTTGTAATAATTCTTTATGATCCAGAATTAAATGCTGCACATACGTTTTGGTCCCGTCTGTTCTGCGTCCTTCTCTTGAAATTGCAGTTAAGTAATGAAAGTTAGGATGTTTTTCAGCTAGTTCGGTTAACCATTTATAATACAATAAGTCCGTTCTGTAAGGAGAACCAAACAGTAAAGCAACTTGACCTTTAAATCCGCTTTCAAACAGATCTATTAACATGCCACGGAAAGGAGCAATTCCTGTTCCCGTTGCAAAAAACACAAAATTACACTCTTCTTTATTTTCAGGCAGTATGAAACGTTTTCCACTAGGACCGGCCACCATGATCGTATCACCAGCTTTTCTTGAGCATAAATAATTGGAACAAACTCCTGTAAATAATTCCTGCGTTTCCCAATTTTCATCAATAACTCTCTTTACAGTCGTTGAAACCAAATTAGGATTACCATTTTCCCCACTTGATGGTGATGAAACGGAGTACAAGCGTACTTTGTGAGGCTTGCCATCTGCATCAACCCCGGGAGCTAACACTCCAATACTTTGTCCGGCTTTGAACTGACCAACTAAAGGAGTGCCGGAAACATCAATGGTTAGATGGCGAATAAAATTTGGGCTTGATTCAAGTGTACAGATTTTTGATTCTACAATTTTGGCTTCAACAGGTTCTTTAGGTTTTACCACATTAATGGGTAAATCAGGAAAACGGAACATGAAAGACACTCCTCTTCTAGTTAAAAACATTACATACGCCGTCAGAATAAGCTAAACTTTATTCGGACAAATTTGCCTTTAATGTAAGTGATGAGTTCGAGATAAAAAAATCCTTTTTAAAGCTTAAATTGCTTTTTTTAGGTAGCGCTTTTTAAATCTTGTGGATTATCGGCAAAAAAAAAGCTGATTACCAAGAGATAATCAGCTTTTTGTGGAGATGCCGGGAGTCGAACCCGGGTCCGAATCGGCAAACCGCAGGCCACTACATGTTTAGTTGCTTTATATGTTTTTGTGATAAGCTTTGCCAAGCAACAGGCGACTTACCCTTAGTTTAGTGAGTTCTCGCAGGATAGCCCTAAACATACACACCTGCCAGCCTGAGAAAAGGGTGACACTCGTTAACGACGGATCAGGCGTAAGTCGAAAAGGAGCGGATTAGGCGATTAAGCTGCTAATCTGTAAGAATAATTGTCTGCAATTACTTTGCAAAACATTGAGATTTACGAGTGAACGTTTAAAACACTCGACATGCGACGTACGATTGTACGCAACCCGTCGAAACCAATTACATCCCCGACGGACACTAAATATACGATTATTTGATGATTTTATTACACATTTCATCTCAGATATGTTTTACTATACCCGACAAGAAAGTATCTTTGCAACAGTATCAACTCTACACTCGCACACATTCAACCATGAAAATTTCAGTAATTGGTTCCGGACAAATTGGCTCCGTGATTGCTTCATTATTATGCAAAGACCCCGAAATCGATGCCGTTGCGCTCATCGACCATAACGGTAATGCGTTAACGGATGCGGTTACTAAACTAAATAGCAAAAAAATTAAAGCTCATAAAATTGAAATTGAGCATTATGATGATTTATCAAGCATTTTGGCACAAACCGATTGTATCATTTCTGCACTTCCGCCTCACCTTAATCGTAAAATCACCAAGCTAGCTCTCAAATTAGGTAAACATTATGTTGATTTAGGTGGTTCAGACGTAACCCTCGATCAACAATTAGCCTTAAACGATGAAGCCATCCAAAAAAAATGTTGGTTAGTTCCCTATGCAGGATTTGCACCTGGATTAGCTAACATTATTGCTATGCATGCTGTTCATGAATTTGACCAAACCGATTCTATAACCATTTATGGAGGTGGGCTACCCATTCATCCTGAACCACCCTTTTATTTTCAAATGAATTTTTCTCCGGTTGGGTTGGTAAAGGAATACGTTGAACCAGCTACGGTTATTCGAAATGGTAAGCTTACAAAAGTAGAGGCCTTATCCGATTATGAAGAAATCTCGATTCCGGTTGAGGGCAAATTGGTGGAATTAGAGGCTTTTGTGGTAAGTGGACGTATTAGTTCCTTAGCAAAATTATTACATGGTAAAGTTTCTAATCTATCCTATAAAGTACTCAGATATAAAGGACACAAAAATTTACTTGATGTATTTGGCTCACTAGGATTTTTATCGACAAATCTCATCGATGTAAGAACGAACACCACATTTCAGGATTTGTTTATTCGTCAATTAACCAAATTTCTACCCAAGGGAAACCCGGATTTTGTACTTGCAAGCATTGAAGCCAAAGGCTTAATTGAAGGGAAACCTAAAACCATTCGTTACACCTTTGAAGAAGTTTTTAAAAATCAATATGAACACACGGCTTTAGCACATTGTTCAGCACTTTCTGCCATTGTAATAGCAAAGTTGTTGGTTAACAACGCACTAGATGGAGTTGGCGGCGCTTCTGCTCCAGAGGGTATCATTCCCTACGATTCATTTGTTGAAGAACTCTCCAAATTTGATTTACATATAAAGCGCGAAGAATTCTAACCAACTGAAACTAAAAAGGCGCATATCTCTATGCGCCTTTTTTTATTTCTTTGTTTTCTTGGTGGCTTCGTCTTCTTCTTCTTTACCGACTTTAGGTTTTGAGGCTAAACTTCCGGCTAACTTTTCTCTCATTGACGTATCGGCCATTACATTTTTCATATTGTAATAATCCATTACACCAAGGCTACCACTTCTGAAGGCATCTGCTATGGCTTTAGGAATTTCCGCCTCAGCTGCGATTACGGTTGCACGCATCTCCTCAATTTTTGCCTTGTTTTCTTGTTCTAAGGCTACTGCCATTGCTCTTCGTTCTTCTGCTTTTGCTCGAGCAACTTTTAAATCTGCATTAGCCTGATCGGCTTGTAATGCGGCACCGATGTTATCTCCAACATCCACATCTGCAATATCGATAGATAAAATTTCAAAAGCAGTTCCACTATCCAGACCTTTACTCAACACCACTTTTGAAATATTATCCGGATTTTCCAGCACACTTTTATGATCAACAGAAGAACCAATTGTGGTAACAATACCCTCACCAACTCGAGCTAAAATTGTTTCTTCCATGGCTCCACCGACTAAACGTTCAAGATTAGCACGAACTGTAACACGAGCCACAGCACGTACCTGAATACCATCCTTTGCTAACGCAGTAATTGGTGGTGTTTCGATCACTTTAGGGTTCACCGAAATCTGAACAGCTTCGAATACATCGCGTCCGGCTAGGTCGATAGCTGTTGCATTTTCAAAAGTTAAACCTAAGCGTGCTTTATCAGCTGAAATTAAAGCTTGAACCACACGATGAACATTTCCACCTGCTAAAAAGTGTGTTTCTAACTGATTTAAAGTGATATTTAGTCCCGCTTTTGAAGCTGTAATTAAAGCTTTAACAATGGGTGCGGGGGCAACTTTTCGTAAACGCATTCCAACTAAATCACGGAAAATGGAAATTTTTACTCCGGAAAAATATCCCGTAACCCACAATCCAAGAGGAATGAAATAGAAAAAGAGCGATAAACCAATAATTAAAGCTACAAGAAAAATGAGAGCAAATGCTGCATCCATGATTGAGTCCTTTTATACTTTTTTTGTTACAATAATTCGATTACTTACTGATGAAACCACCTCAACTTCAGCTCCGGTGTCTATAAATTCACCATCACTTACAACCGTGTAGCGCTTACCGTCTAGCACAATTGTGCCTGTTGGACGAAGAGGTGTAACAGCCTTACCTGTTAATCCTACTAATGAAATTTCAACATCTGATTGACTAGAATTTTGTAAGGAGTCTTCTAAAACTAATCGTTTAAAGTAAGGGTTACTTGGTAAATACTTTGTAAGAGATGAAATTAGTGCAATGCCTATAATCAAGGTTATAGAGAGGGTCCAAATAGCACTTCCAAGTTGGGAAAGTGCAGGGAATTGAAAGCCAATATTACCTATTAAGGCTGCTCCTAAGGAAAGAATAATCAGTGTTATACCACCAATTCCTGCCACTCCAAAACCTGGAATGATGAATATTTCAAGAATGAGCAAGATTACTCCGACAATAAATAGAACAATCTCCCAACTTTGTGCTAAGCCCATAATGTATAACGGCGCAAAGAAAAGTAATGCACCAACAGCACTAATGACTCCCGGAAAACCTACTCCAGGTGATTGCAGCTCAAAATACAATCCGCCTAACATCATCAACATTAAAATGGATGATACAACCGGAGTAGATAAAAAACGCAACAGTGATTCTTCCCAACGCTCTCCGACAGAAACAAGTTCTGTATTTTCAACTCCTATCGTAGATAAAACTTCTTCGAGATTATCATGTTGAGCGTCTGCCATACCCAATCGAATTGCTTCTGTAGCCGTGAGCGATAATAATTTTCCGGCATCTATAACGCTGTCGATAGCAATAGATTCATCTACCATTGCTTCAGCAATTCGTGGATTTCTACCATTTCCTTCTGCTGTTGAGCGCATAAGACTGCGCATATAACTTTGCATTTTCTCTGATGCTTTTTCACCGGAACCCTGAACAACAGTTGCAGCTCCCATTGATGAACCCGGAGCCATGTAAATAGAATCACAAGCTAAGGCAATCAAGGCCCCGGCAGATGCGGCATTTTTATCAATAAAAGCGATAGTTTTTAAAGGTGAATCCAGAATTGACTTACGGATATCATCGGCTGCATCAACTAATCCACCAAAAGTGTCCAAATGCAAGATAACTGCTGCTGTTTGTTCGTCAGATTTAGCTAAATCCAAACCACGTTTGATGTACGTTGATATACCATTATCAATCATTCCTTCAACTTCAATTACATACACTTTTGCGCTTTGAGCCATTCCGACCGATGACTGAAGCAAACTCAAAACACTCAAGAAAAATAAAAAAAAGATGTTCCGAACGATTTTCATACTAAACAAAGTTTAAAGTGCCACGTAGGATTGGTTTTTGAATTCCATGATTGTATTTCTTAACTAATGTTAATGACCAATACTTTTCAATAATAGTATCATCTACAAGATTTAAAATCATTTTCCCTAGTGAAATTGCAATTATCTGTTAATCTAAGCATTTACGAACAACCTGTTAACCTGTTACATGAAAATTAATCGATTTGGCGCTGCTTTTTTGCTCTTTTTTGCATTATGGAGCACAGCAACTGCACAAAAACAAGCCTTGATTTACGGATTTATCCGAGATGCTGAAACTTCCGAGACACTTTTACAAGCCAATATAGTACTTAAAGGGACCCTTACAGGTACTGCTTCAAATAACTCAGGCTATTATGTTCTACCCAATTTACCGGTTGGGGAAATTATTATTCAAGCATCCTATGTAGGTTTTATTACTCAAGAAATCAAAATTAACTTATCCGAGGGTGAAGAACGCAGAATAGACATTGAACTCAAACCAGAATCAGATTTACTGGAAGAAGTTGTAGTCACCTCAGATCGATTAGAAGAGGAAAAAAAGAATATTGGTACGGTTCAAGTAAAAACCGAACTTGTAAAAAGTGTACCTGCTATTTTGGAAGCAGATGTGTTTCGTTCCATTCAACTGATGCCCGGAGTAAAAGCTGCAAGCGATTTTTCTTCTGCTTTGTATATTAGAGGAGGCAGCCCTGATCAAACGCTCATTTTACTTGATAGAACCACCGTTTATAATCCTACTCACTTTTTTGGTTTTTTTTCAACCTTTAACCCTGATGCTATTAAAGATATACAGCTGTATAAAGGCGGCTACAATGCAAACTATGGAGGTAGATTAGGTTCTGTTCTTGATATTTACAATAAAGATGGAAACCGAAGAGAAACCACCGGCGGATTTACGGTTGGAATGCTTGCTTCTCGTGCTTACATCGAAGGCCCTTACTCTAAAGGAAGTTGGATGTTTGCTTTGCGTCGTTCAACCTTAGAACCACTTTTGTATGCACTTCAAGGCACAACTGACGGTATTCCTGAAAGTTTTTACTTTTATGATGCTAACGGAAAAATAAACTACGACATAAACGAAAATAATCGCATAAATCTAACTTTTTACGGCGGTATTGATAATGTTAGAGTTCCCTTTACGACTGATGCAACCGTAATTCTTCAATATGGAAATCAAACCGGTAGCTTAAACTGGAATCATCTTTTTAATGCAAATACCTTTGGAAATTTAACCTTAACAGGTTCTCGTTATTTTAGTTTTCCAAAATTTGCTTTAGCGGGAACACCTTTCGAGCGGTCTAATAATATTTTTGACTTCTCTATTAAATACGACATTGATTATTTGTATTCCGAAGAACACAGTTTTAAATGGGGTATTTGGTCGGGTAACATGGTTTTAAAACTCCGAGATCGTTTTGATGACCAAGATACCTTCCGTTCCCGTTTACAAACAGGCTACGCGTCAACTTATGTAACACACACTTGGCGTCCGAATGATGAATGGAAAATGGATACCGGTTTACGAGCCAACTATCACACAAATGGTGAATTACTCCGTTTTGATCCACGATTTTCAATTGAACGCAGCTTTGAACGTGTTCGATTACAAGCCTCAGCCGGTGGTTATAGTCAGTTTTTAACCCTTATAACCAATGAAGCTTTCTCTGGATTTGATACATGGTTAATTACATCAACCGGTGTGCCTCCTGCCTATGGATGGCAATATGGATTAGGTGCCAAAACTCGACTATGGGATGGTTTTAACTTCGATATTGAAGGTTATTTCAGAACAATGGAAGGCCTTTTTGAACTCGACCCTACCCTACCCGATGCCGCTGGCAAAGCCTATTCTGAAGTATTTCGTTTTGGGCGGGGTTATGCTTATGGAATTGAAACTCTTTTTGAAAAAACAGAAGGCCGGTTTACTGGATTTATTGGCTATACCTGGGGTATAACACGTCGCAGATTTCCGAATGTAAATAACAACCAATATTACGCGCCTAAATACGATAGAACGCATGATGTTAATTTGGTTGCAACGTACCAACTATCGAAGAGATGGAAAGTAACCTCCGTTTTTAGTTATGCAACAGGGCAAGCCTATACCCTTCCGATTGGTAGAACTCAGACCTTTTTAAACCCATTTGGTGAACAACAAGACAATTATTTCGATATTGGAACTGTGAATGGCGCGCGTCTTCCCAGTTACATGCGTCTTGATATTGGCTTTAGTAGAATAGGTACATTTTTTGGCGGGAAATCTGAACTTCAACTACAACTTGTTAATGTGTTAATCAGAATAATCATCTTTTTCTACTTTTATGATTTTTAGACAAATCCGGTTAGCAGAACAGAAGTTCCGCTTTTACCCATCTTACCAACCGTTTCATATAGCGTAAATTTTTAGTATGAAAAATCTGATTCTTTTAACTCTTTTACTTATCGGTTTTGTTTCTTGCGATATTCTCGACGCTGACAATTCCTATAAAAAACAATATGTTGTAGAAAGCTATTTAGTAGCTGAAGAAGAGTTCCCACCTGTTGTTCTAACAAAAACACTTCCATTAGATCAACTATACACTCTTGAAAATGCAGCGGTAACCTCTGGTAACATTCGTGTTTTTGAGTTGAATGACTCTGGCACACCCGTAGATTCTATCATCTATTTTAGAAATATAAATTCAAAAGCTGTTTACTATCCATATGGCTCCAAAACAGTAAAACCCTTAACCAGATATCGTTTACAAATCATTATAACAGATGATAATAATCACCTTATAACTGCTGAAACATTTGTTCCGGGTGCTTTTATAGCTGTACAAGCCAATGCAGATAGTGTTGTATATCAATCTGATGATCAATTTGAAGTTCGATACACTCCCAGTTTTTATCCCAACAGACAGTCGTATTACATCCTAAATGTAGTAGCTCAAGATACAACGGGTGAACTTACTCCTTTTTATGCCGCTGTTACTGAGGATGATAATGAACCTACACGGACCGAACTTCAACGAAACAGTTCCGGCATCCTGAATGAAGCCAATTTTGATGTAAATTCTGATCAAACAATAACAATTCGGCTTCCATGGCTATCCGTTGCCTTTTATGGGGAACATGTCATAGAAGCCAATGCAATAGACGATAATATTTATGATTTTGTCAGAAGTGAGGGTGCCCAATTTGGTGGTGGTACTATTTCACCCGGAGAAATCTATGATATTATTGATCATATCGAAGGTGGAACTGGAGTATTTGGTAGTTATTACAAAGTTGAAAGTCCGGTTTACATCAAGAAAAATGCATTATTATCTGGATTTTAAAAAAAAAATCTTGCGAATTCACTTTATACAATTACTGTATTTGGGAAATCCGACTTTTATACTTCAAACTACGTTTTGAGTTTTTTCATACTGAACACTATAGATTAACCGGCGAGTTGTGATAGTGTCTTAATTTTAGCTAACAAAAACTAAAAATCCATTAACTACTTGATTTTTTTGAATATTACCAAGCTTCCACCCTGTAAATAAGTTGAGTAAATCTACCCATAGAAAATGGATGACAAATATTCAAACTCAACTTGCAAACTGTCAATTTTAAATACAAGCAAACCAATACTAGTGAAAGTTATGACAACTTTTCAGGATAAAATGTAAACGCTAAACTTGGCACTAGTTTTATTATGATTTGTTCAAAAAAATAAAACAGATTTACTTATGTCCAAATTTCAAGAACTTATACATTCTCAAAAACCTGTTTTAGTTGATTTTTCAGCTGAATGGTGTGGCCCTTGCAAAATGTTGGCTCCTATTTTAAAACAAGTTGCAAGCGAAGTAGGCGATAAAGCTACGATTGTCAAAATTGATGTAGATAAAAATCAGCAGGCTGCTGCTCATTACCAAATTCGCGGAGTTCCCACGCTTATCTTATTTAAAGAAGGCAAACAGTTATGGCGTCAATCTGGTGTTGTACCTAAACAGACACTGGTTCAGCTGATTAATCAGCATGCCTAAACTAGTTTGTTGATTTGGGATTTCGACCTACCAAAGGACTCGTTTTCAAAAACACTTGTTCAACCTCGTTAAATTTGGTTTGGTCGTTCATATCCAAAAACCAGTAACACTCAATTTCACCTCTATTCATAAGTAGTTGCATAGAACCTTGCGATTTGTGCTCGGCTATAACCCAATTTGCAATAATTTGATAATTAAGACGATCATTAAATCCAAACTTTTGTATCCTGTCGAATGTGAAATACGCTTCTGGATTTGTAACCTTAGTAATTGGATAATTTGGAAATCCCTCATAAAAAGAAGGCTTTCCTTGAGAATGCGAGAAGATTGTACCTGACAACACAACCGGTCGTTTGTTAATAGGAAGTTCGGCAACGGTTTGCATCATCAATATGGCGGCTCCTTTGTGATGCCCATGTGTTGATTCAGTTGCTAACATCGTAATTACCCAATCATAGTTCCCTTCTTTTAAAATCTTTCTGAATCGTTGCTTCACTCGGCTTGTGTCCCAATGTGTTTTAAACACTTCTTCCATATCAGTGGTGAATACTGAGTCTTGCTCATCCAGGAAAAAATAGTTTCGTAACCCAACGATTTCGCCACCTTCCATCAATTCCATTTTTCTAATTCGTGGCAGATGCTTTCTTCCTATTTCTTCTTTAGTTAGCTCTAATCCGTAGATTTTTTCACCTAAAATGCTATACCGATAACCACCTTCTCCATTGGTAACTAAAGCAAGATCGATATCTGCACCAAAATCGTGGCTCATTCTATACACAAATCCAGAAAAAAGGGCGTCATCATCAGGGTGAGCAGTAACCAATAAAATAGACTTTTTTTGAGCTGGTTGGTCTTGTGCGTGAGTTGATGTTAGAGTACCAACAAAAAATAAAGTTAGAAAAATAATACGTTTCATCTTTACCTAAAATAAATGAAAAACATTGGTTAAGAGAGCGCTTTAACCAATAGAAACGCCCAAAATAGTAGATTTAAAGAAAGGCTGAATTGCAAGTTTGGTGGCACTAATTCTATACAATTCAGCCAATATAATTTAGTTCAACCCTTTTAAGGTTTCTTGAATAGTATTAAAATCCGGTAAGTCTTTAGCAGCTTCAAGTACTTCCGCATAACGAATTACGCCTTCTTTATCCACAACAAATGCAGAACGTTTAGCAACTCCAAGCATCCCAAAGAACTCATCGTATAAGGCACCATATGCTTTGGCTGTATCTTTGTTGAAATCACTTAATAAATTAAAATTTAATTGATTGGCTTCTTTGAAGTGTTTCAAGGTAAAAAATGAATCTACAGAGATCGCTAAGACTTCTGCATTTAAACTATTATAAATAGCCAAAGAATCACGAGTAGAACAGAGTTCTGTAGTACAAACTCCGGTAAATGCTAAAGGAAAAAACAATACCACAACATTTTTCTGACCTTTAAAAGATGAAAGACTTATGTCTTGTCCATCTGAATTTTTTAGTGTGAATTCTGGTGCTATGCTTCCAACGGTTACTGACATATCGGGTTCTTTTTTAGATTAAGGTTTATTTTAGGAAATATACGGATTGGCTAATCCCACATCGGACTCTTCCTCTGGTGATTCCAATTTGGTAAATCCATGAACGAGAATAAACATTCCCGCAATTAAGAAACTTTTCCAAATCCAATCACCTGATTCTACCAAAGAAACGGAATACCAATGCAAAACATATGCAGCGCCGATTAGCACAAATCCAATTAAGCTAATCAAATAATCTAAACTTTTTCGGATTAAAGCGGCATGCATTAACAAGGCAACCAACAATGCACCACCCTGATAAATACTCAATAGCCAATCTTTTAACACCAAAGTATGCATGGCAAAATAAAAAGCAGGAATTATGAGTAAAGGCACAAAACATAACGAAATAGGGAATCGTGCAAAGGGTGGTTTTGAATTAAATATTAAAAATGCCATTCCTGAAAGCGCAAATGCAATGGCAGAGATTCCACTCCAATCCTTCATGAGTTGCTCATCAAAAACATATCCCAAATAATTAAACAGCAAATCAATGTAAGTACTTATGAAAATACTCGAGAAGGCTAACATTGAAAGAGTGTAAAAAAAGAACTCCGCTTTTTTTACCCGAATAGTGAGGCGAATAATTTGAAATGTGGTGTAATAAACAGAGAAGGCAACTAAAAAATCAAAAATTCGGGTCATGGTTTGGCAGCCTTATCGCTCACGTTCCATAGACATCACACGGTCAGCAACCATTTTTAATTGATTTCTTTCAAATTCAACCATTTCTGTAACTACTGCAAAAACGGTTTTAATTTTACCCTTAACTGAACCTTTTTTATTCCAATCTATCACATTCATCTTGAGTAGAACCGATAGCAATGCAGCTCTGTGTTTTACAATCTTATCCAAAAGCGCATCAACAGATTCGTATTTCTCCAGGTCGAAATCGAAAGTTTTACGAAAATCTTCTTCAATAGGCTCTTCAGGTTTTGCAAAACCGGTAACTAACTCAACAAAAGGCCTGTAGAACACTTTTTGTGCGTGGTCAATAAGAGCTACCATTTCAATGATAGATTCTTTTCCTGCCGGTTTTTCCTCATAAGGAACAGAATGAATCACATATTTAAGAGCTTCAACCTCGTCCTGCAAATAGCTTACATCATCAACGAGTTGATCAATCTGTGTCTTACTAAAATCCATGCAAAAATTATCTCAACCTTAAGGTATTTATTTCTTCGCTGCAGCCTGAGCTTCTCTAGCTTCTAATAAAGCAACTAAAGATAAACCGGTATCCCAGTTTTTGTCGCGATTTCGAACGGAATGAATGTTATTTTCTTCTTGAAAATCCCAAAAATTACCAAACTGTCCGTTACGATATTCACGCAAGAAGTCTAAGCGATCTTTAAGTTCCTCTTTATCTACTAATAAACGATCTTTTCCGTAAATAGCTTCTTCACGAGATTGGAAAACGATATCGTAATCTTTACTCATAACGATTGCCTCTTCCGGACAAACCTCTTCACAAAAACCACAATAAATACAACGAAGCATATTGATTTCAAAGAAATCAGGGAAACGCTCTTTTTCATCATCGGTTTCAGCAGCTTGCATCGAAATGGCTAAAGGAGGACAAGCACGAGCGCACAATCCACAAGCAACGCAACGTTCTTTGCCATTATCTTTCACCAAAACAGGACGACCACGGAAAATGGCTGGTGGCTCCCATTTAACTTCGGGATACTGCATGGTCACTGTGGGCTCAAACATTTGTTTAAAAGAATAAGCCATTCCCTTTAGAATTTCCGGTAAATACATTTTTTCTAAAACAGTAAGCTTACGCTCTGTTGCGAAATCTTTGTTTAACGCGTTTAATACTGGTTTTTCTAAATCTTGAGCCATGTTGACCGTTCGTTTAGTATTAGGGTTTGTGAAAAGAGTGTCAAAAATAATCTGATTTACGTTAGAGCGCAAAGAAAAGCATCAAATTCGTTTACTTTTCTTTGAAAACCATGGTTATAGGTACGCCCGTAAAACCAAAAGTTTCTCGAAGCTTTGATTCCATAAACCTCCGATAGTTAGCTGGAAGTTCCTTTGGTTTGTTCATAAAGAAACTAAAAACCGGTGGATTTGATTTTACCTGAGTTCCATATTTAATGGTTAATGGATATCTGTTATGTAGCGGTAGCGGACGTTCCTTTAAAATTTGTTCTAAAAACTTGTTTAGTTTGGATGTTGGGATTTGTTTTTTTCGTTCTAAAATAACTTGTTCAGCCATTTCCATCACCTTTGAAACTCGCTGACCGGATAAGGCAGAAATCGATAAAACCGGTATGTAATCTAACGTTGCAATTTTTTGATAGATGTCATCAATGTACTTTTTTAACGTGTTGGTTTCTTTTTCAACCAAATCCCATTTATTCACAATTAGAATGATGCCTTTGTTGAATTTCTCAGCTTCACGTAAAACACGTATATCCTGCGCTTCTAAGCCCTGCACAGCATCAATCAGCAATAAGGCAATATCACATTCTCGGATAGCTTTTTGCGTACGAATCGTGCTATAAAATTCGATGGATTCATTCACTTTTGTGCGTTTACGCAAACCTGCGGTATCGACTAACTCATAAATCTGATCATTATATTCAAAAAAAGAGTTAATGGAATCGCGTGTTGTGCCGGCTACATCGCTAACAATACTTCTTTCATTCTTCAATAAAGCATTTAATAGAGAAGACTTCCCCACATTAGGACGTCCAATAATCGCAATTCGAGGATATTTTGATTCTTCTTCTTCGAGCAAAATATCATCAGGTAACATACTCACAACATCATCGAGCAAATCACCGGTTCCTAAACCTGAAATGGCAGAAATTGGATAGAGTTTTTCATATCCTAAACCATAAAATTCGGGAGCTTGCCAGCTTTTGTGTTCATTATCAGCTTTATTGGCAACCACAATAACCGGTTTTTTTTGGTCTTTGAGCATTAACGCAACAGAGCGATCTAAATCAGTGATACCCACTTCAACATCAACCACTAAAAGAATCACGTCGGCTTCATTTAACGCTAAATGCACTTGATCTCGGATTCCTTTTACAATGGTATCCGGATCTTCAGGAACGTATCCACCGGTATCGATAATGGTAAAATCTCGGCCATTCCAATTCGATTCAGCGTAATGACGATCGCGAGTAACACCCGATTGGTTATCTACAATGGCTTTTCTTTCCCCTAACATGCGGTTAAAAAAGGTTGATTTGCCCACGTTTGGGCGTCCGACAATAGCTACGGTTGGTAATTTTCTTTTCATGAAGGGGTTTTAAAACGTTTAATTGATTAAATTGCGGGCAAATTTACTGAATTTTCAGGTGCTTAATTTTTCTTTTTATGCTTGATTGGTTATACGACCGTATGGGATTTTGGCCAACACTCCTTTTTTTGTGGGGTGTTTTTGTGATGATTGTGTTTTGGTTTGCCGGAATTGCGGGAATCATGTTATTACCCTCCAAAAAATCTAAAACTTTCAAATTAATTTTTGGCGTGCTCGTCCCTCCTTTTACGGTGGCTTGGATGGTTTATGATATGTTTCAGCAACGCAGAGCCATGAAAGAGTAGATTCCGGATTCCGGATTTTCGGATTGCACTTCAATTCACTTCATTTCACTTCGTGGCATTTTCGATGTTGTGGTGCTTTCACTATCGTTTTCGGCACCTTCGTTGTCGGATTTCGGAAAATGTTTAATTAAAAAAGAATCAACTATTTGTGATTTCATCCATGCTAGGTGAAGTCTTAAAACTTACCTCTTTGGGACGTTTTTGTTTTGCACAGAAGAAAGAGGTTACCCAATGCAAATTCATAATTTTTAAACTTACTATTATTAACTATTTAGAAATACTATTCTTCAAGATACTACTCAGAAATCTAAAGCAGTCGAGATTTTGTAAATCAAATGATTGAATCAAAAAAAATCCTAACTAGAATAGGTGTTAGATTTAAAAAACTTTGTTTGTGGGATTATTCATTTAACAAATTTTGATTAGTCAAATTTGAATCCACGGATGGGGTCTAACGAATCAAATTCCAATATTCAAGAAGTCCTTTTGGTAAAGCCGTAATAAATCGAGATGGATTCGAAAAATAATCTCCAAACCCACTTTCCTGAACAATTGGATAGGTTATAAAAAGCTGTTCAGCGGCTCGAGTACTAGCCACATACATCAATCGAAGCTCTTCTTCTAAGTTTTCCGGTTTATCTAAAGAATACCCTGATGGAATCACGCCATCTAAGCATTGAATAATGAAAACGGTGTGCCACTCGAGACCTTTTGCGGAATGAATTGTGCTTAAAACCAAAGGATTTTCTTCTTTTTGTGAAGCTTCTGATTCAATTGCGGTGCCATCAAAAGGGTCAAGAGTTAAATCCTGCAAGAGTTGTTCTAAACTTTCAAATTGATTCGACATACCGACCAAAGCTTCCAAATCTTTTATTCGTTTGGG
>CAZIQX010000045.1:16104-16934 GCA_964541325.1 uncultured Chitinophagales bacterium
GTTTGGGATGATCATCAAATTTCTTTTTACACAAAGGAGAGTAATACTCATGAATTAAGTGCAAACAACGTTGTACTTGGTTAGAATTTCGTTTGACAGACTCCAGTAATCGACTTAAATCATCAATTTTTTCCACATAGATTTTAGTGGGTTGTGCATCAGATTTACCTTGCATCCACATCATGAGTTCTGCTGCTGATTTCGGTCCAATTCCATCAATCATCGTTAGAATTCGATTCCAGGAAATGATGTCACTTGGATTTACGATAACTTTTACATGAGCTAAAAGATCTTTCACATGTGCAGCTTCGGAAATTTTTTGTCCGCCATATTTTACATAAGGTATTCCTCTTCTATTCAGCTCAATTTCAATATCAAAACTATCACGTGAGTTCCTGAATAATATCGCAATGTCTTGCAAGGCAATACCTTGTTCTCTTACATGCAATATGTATTGAGCTAAAAACTGAGACTGTTCCTGCTCTGTTGAAGTCTTCACCAAACCGGGTAATTCACCAATTTTTTTCTCTGAAAAGAGTTGCTTTTCATACTTAATTGTAGCCTGATTGAGTATCGAATTGGCAACATCTAAAATTTGTTGAGTTGAACGATAATTTTGCTCTAACTTAATGATACTTGTCGTATTGAATACTTCCGGAAATGTTAAAATACCCGTGTGGTCAGCCCCTCGAAAGCGATAAATACTTTGTGCATCATCTCCAACGGCCACCACATTTTGGTGCACAGATGCAAATAATCGTATTAAACGTACTTGAAGTTTGTTCACATCCTGATATTCATCCACTAAAACTGCTTCATTTTGTAAGGCA
>CAZIQX010000046.1:0-295 GCA_964541325.1 uncultured Chitinophagales bacterium
GAACGTGCAAAATGGCAATCCAAAATTGCTGATGCTATGGAGCAATTTGAAGTTGGTGGTTTAGATCAAACACATGATGAAATGATTATGCGTATCAATGAGCAAGCCGCTAAAAACGAGGCTCGTATGGAAATAGCCTTAGATGGAATGGATACACAAGCCATGCAAATTGAGGTGGATGCTGAAAAATTACGTGCTCAGGAATTGGTTAAACAATTCAAATTAGAAATGGGTAAAACCGAATCTAAACCATTAATGGATACCGTTGAACCGGAACAAACTGAAAGTACCGGCT
>CAZIQX010000046.1:305-9946 GCA_964541325.1 uncultured Chitinophagales bacterium
CTCAAAAACATTGGGAAAGCAAAAAACACAATAATCCTGCAAGGGAAAAGGGGTTGATATGGATCAATCAGAATACGACCGTATAAAAGCTGAGTACAAAGTTCACTATCAGAAAATGAAGGAACTCAAAAATCGTGTAGCTCAAGCTAAACATACGCAACGTATCCATGAAGCAATTCAACATATGGATCCCAAACCGGTGCTCGATTCTGTTGATGAAATGGTAACGGTAATTCGAGAAAAAGTTGCTCAGGTTGAAGCTAAACTTTCCATTGCATTGGATTCAGCTTTTGAATCTCAGGCTCAGCATGAAGCAGATAGTTTAACACCCGAGAAACGCGCTGAATACGAACAGACCTTGAAAAAGCAACAGGCCAAAGAAACGATTGAGAAGATGAAAGCTCAAATGCAGGCAGAGTCTCAACCTATACAAGAATCCATAAAAACCGACTTAAATCCGGTTGAAATTGCAAAAACGATTGGTCCGGGAAATCGGAATCAAGAAAAATCCTCTGACGAGGAAAAAACGATAAAAAAGTCAATCGGACCAAAAAATTAGAAAACACCTATGGCCGAAGAATCCATCAACTATACAAAAGAAGCCTTTTTTCATCCCTTGAACCTTGGGATATTATTTGGCGCCACACTTACTGCTTTCTTTTTGAATGATGCAGGAATGTTGCCCAATGCAATTCTGACGATGACTTTCGGTTTGGAGTTAATGTTTTTAGGAACTGTTCCACGTTTACCGAATTTTCGGAAAATGGTAAAATTGAGAAAATTAAAGGAACGAGAACCTGTTTTAGAACATAAAAATATCTTTAATAGTCTAAATGAAGCGGATAAAAAACGATTTTTGGTATTAAAGCATCTCACGTTAAAAATCCGCGAGAATTTCGAAAAACAATCGTACAGTTCTCAGGGTTTGTTGCTCAACATTGAGCAAAAAATCGATGGTTTGATGAATAATTACATCAATTTATTGGATCTGAATAATCGATTTCGATTATTTATTCAATCGGCAAGTAAAGAAAGTTTAAAAGCAGAAATTCAGGATGAAGAAGCTGAAATGGTTCAGATTGAATCAGAGCGTTTAAAAGAAAGAAAACGCCGCCGACTTCTGATTTTGCATAAACGTTTAGAACGATTTGAAACCGCCGAAGAACGTTATCAGATTTGTACGACAGAACTTGAAACGATTGAAGATGCAATCCGCTACATCTACGAACAATCGATGACTATGAACAATCCTGAAGAGATTGGTTTCCAATTAGATAACTTGTTGATGGAAGTTGAAGAAACCTCTTCAATAATTGAAGCAATGGACGGTACAGGACTCGACGATTTTGGTATATTTAAGCAGAAAGATGAATTGGATGCTTCTTTAGAACATGAAGAAGCACCCGATGCATCACAACGCTTAAAAAGTGGGTCTTAATATGAGTAAACACGTTTTTGAAACTCTGCTTCTCGACGTTGATGACGTTGGTATTGCTGTAATTACCATCAATCGACCACAAAAATTAAATGCATTAAATAGTCAGGTGTTAAGTGAACTCGAAGATGTAGTTCATGAAGTAAATGATAGAGAAGATATTTTAGCAGCAGTGATTACCGGCAGTGGTGAAAAAGCATTTGTAGCCGGCGCTGATATAGCTGAACTACAAGATTTGAATGCACCTCGTGGAACGGTAGCCGCCGAAAGAGGTCAGG
This sequence comes from uncultured Chitinophagales bacterium, assembly GCA_964541325.1. GTDB lineage: Bacteria > Bacteroidota > Rhodothermia > Balneolales > M1805 > M1805. Next base: position 2,019 of record CAZIQX010000046.1, read on the forward strand.
AAGTTTTCGCCTTAATTGAAAATTCAACCAAACCGTTTATTGCAGCAGTAAATGGTTATGCGCTTGGTGGTGGTTGTGAATTAGCTATGGCTGCCCATATCCGTATTGCAGGTGAAAAAGCCGTTTTTGGCTTACCTGAACTTTCACTCGGATTGATTCCAGGTTATGGTGGAACTCAGCGATTAAGTAGATTGGTGGGTAAAGGCAGAGCGTTAGAATTTATTTTGACCGGCTCACAAATTAAGGCAGAACAAGCATTTAATATGGGATTGGCCAACAAAGTTGTACCTGTAGGTGATGAAGTTAAAGCTTCTAAAGAAATGCTTAAAACAATCATTTCAAAAGCGCCTTTAGCTGTTAGAAATGCTATTAAAGCTGTACAAGCTTCTGAACTTGATAAAGAATCAGGGTACCGCTCTGAGGCAGAATTGTTCGGAAATTTGTGTGCAACGGAAGATTTTATGGAAGGAACAACGGCTTTCCTGGAAAAAAGGAAACCGAATTTTACCGGACGTTAAATCAAAAACATGAAAAAAAGTAAGTGTCGAAGTTGTAGAGGAGTTGTTCTATGGTTTTAGAATGGCTCCTCATTTTAGTAACTATTTATCTGAGTGGTTTTTTTTCCGGATCAGAAATTGCCTTCGTTTCTGCTAATCGGTTGAGACTAGAATTGTTTTTGAGAAAAAATAGCACAGCCTCTGTTTACTTATCTAAATTTGTAAACAATCCGGATGCGTTTTTGGTCACCACATTGGTTGGAAATAATATTGTGAACGTGCTTTATGCAACGTTAATGACGCTTTATTTGCAAGAACCAATTGAACAGCTTTTGGCTTCTTTAACGAGCCAACAACCTTCGGGAATTGTGGTATTGGCTATTCAAACAACAATAGCTTCCATTATTATCATGTATTTAGGAGAAATAATTCCTAAAGCGGTATTTAGAAGCCGCGCTGATAGTATTCTACCTAAAGTGGCTATTCCTATGCAACTTGTTGAATGGTTGTTGAAACCTTTTATCATTTTAGCTACCACATCATCAAAATTATTATTGAAAGCGTTTAATGTTGAAGCCGGACGAGTTGAGGATATCTTTCGCCGACAAGATATTGAAATGATCATTCAGGATTTATCCGAGCAAGGTGCATCCTCTGATATAGATGAAGACGATTCTGAACTGTTATCTAACGTGCTGGAGCTATCCTCAAAACGGGTAAAAGATTCGATGATAACCCGTACAGAAATTGTAGCAGTTGAAAAAGAAACACCGGTTAATGATGTGTTAAAAACCTTTATTTCAAGTGGCTATAGTAAACTTCCGGTTTATGATGAGAGTATTGATAATATTATTGGAGTTGTTTTCGCGGCAGATTTATTTAAGCGACCTGAAGTTTTAGAAGAAATCAGACGCCCGGTTAAATTTGTGCCCTCTTCAAAACGCTCTCGGGATTTATTGACAGAATTCAGGGCTTCAAATACCTCAATGGCTGTGGTTTTGGATGAATATGGCGGAACAGCAGGATTGGTAACCATAGAAGATCTGATCGAAGAGGTTGTTGGTGATATCGAAGATGAGTACGACACTACCGATCAAATCATGAAAAAATTGAATGCGACTACCTTTATTTTTAGCGGAACCGTTGAGATTGATGATATCGTGGAACAGTTTCCGGAATTAGGATTTCCTCCCGATGCTGACGATTATGAAACTATCGCCGGATACATCATTCATCATATTGGAAGAATTCCAAAAGTAAACGAGGAAATTCTGATTGGCCGTAAAAAAATGATTATCAGTAAAGCTTCACCGGCTAGAATCGAAACGGTTCGTATTATTTTATTGGAAGATTAACTTTACCGAATCATCTGCGTTCAGGTTATTTTTAAAATAGGAGTATCATGTTAGATCATTATCCAATTTGGGCACAACAATTTGCCGAAAAGTATTTCAGTAAAACGGTCAATCAATTCATTTTACACGGTAATGTTCATGATTATGTGCATTATCGCTTAGGGGAGAAATCAAATTTTGTTCGACTAAAGGAGTTTTTGTCCTCGGAATTATTTGGTTCACGTGATATTGTTCTTTATTACGACCGTTCAAGTGGAGTAACCTTTCGTGATGATGCATCCTATAAAGATTTCCAACGTGCCTTAACCGGATACGATTCCTATAACGGAACCGATTTTGCTCAAAAAGTACCCAAAGATCCGGTTCGAGTTTTTGCTTTACTCGAAAATTACGTTCGTCTTCGTTTAGCAGATGGTAAAAGTATGGCAGTGATTTTGGATTATGCCGAAACCATTGTCCCGATGACTGAAAGTTCTGCTTCCTCAACTGAGGACCGAAATGCCTTGGTATTTCTCCAAAAATGGTCGCATGATCCCTTGCTTTTACAATCGGATTATTCATTGGTTTTACTAACAGAAAATCTCAATGATTTAAACAAAAATCTGGTTCAATCACCTTATAACGCCGAAATTAAAATTGATTTACCGGCCTTTGAAGAACGTAAAGTTTATATCAGTGATTATAAAGCTCGTTTTGGGGAATCATTTAAAACCGAAGTTTCTGATACGGTTTTAGCGCAACAAACTGCCGGGCTTAGCTTTATCAATTTGGAAAGTTTGTTGGCAGGCGTAGTTGAAAACAACAAGATACTTACACAAAAACATCTTACAAAAACAAAAAAAGAACTTATAGAAGCGGAAGCTTATGGGTTACTTGAGTTTGTAGAAACGAAATTCGGACTCGATGTGGTTGCCGGTCATACGCAGGTAAAAGCTCACCTTCGGGAAGCTGCCGCAGCTTTAAAGAATGGTCGTCCTGATGTGCTACCTATGGGTTATTTGGTTTGTGGACCGGTTGGAACAGGTAAAACCTTCTTAGTAACCTGCTTTGCCTCTGATATCGGCGTGCCTATGGTTAAGCTAAAAAACTTTCGTTCACAATGGCAGGGGGTAACAGAAGGCAATTTGGAAAAAATCCTTCACATTTTAAAAGCAATGGCTCCCGTTGCTGTTATGATTGATGAAGCCGATGCCTATTTAGGTGATCGAAATTCTAGTGGTGATTCAGGAGTTTCCAGTCGAGTTTTTGCTTCCATTGCCAGTTTCATGAGCAATTCTGAAAATCGTGGCCGGATTATTTGGTTTTTGATGACAGCACGTCCTGATTTAATGCCGGTTGATTTAAAACGACAAGGTAGGGCAGAAGAACACTTAGCTCTATTTTATCCAAGCACCCAAGAAGAACGAATTGAACTGTTTGAAGCCATGAAAAAGAAAACGGGCTTAAAACTAACCGAAGAAAAAACACCCTACAGTATTTCTTCGGGTCAATATGCGCTATCCGGTGCAGATATGGAAGCCGCTTTAACACGTGCAAAATTTAAAGCAGCAACTCGTGGAGAGGAATTGGTATCACCTGAAATTATTGATGAAGTATTAGCTGATTTTATTCCTCCAACTTATCCGGAGGAAATTGAGCTTCAAATTCTATGTGCCGTTATGGAATGTACTTCCAAAAGTTTATTACCTGAACCGTACAAAAGTATGAGTCGGGCTGAGGTTGCACTTCGTGTGGAGGAACTCAAACTGATGATTCGATAACGAAGTGAGTTTTTGTTTCGATTGAGAAATCGAATTATGCGGTATTCGGAATTAAAAAAAGACATTCCACGTATCACTCATAAAATGTTATCATCACAATTAAAAGAATTGGAAGAAGAAGGATTTATACATCGGGAAGCTTATCCAGTTATTCCGCCTAAAGTGGAATATTCGATTACGGAACGTGGTAAACGGGCAATTAAAATGATTGAAGAAATTCGAAGTTATGGATTTGAGTTGATGGCCGAATTTGGCGTTAGTGATAAAAAATAAGCCTTGTTTTTTCTAAAATTTTGCAAAAGGCTTAGTGTTCAAAATGGTATCTTTGCGCAACATTTTTCACTGTAAATCACTCTAACTCCATGCAACAACATATTGATCAACTTTGTGTGAATACCATACGCACACTTTCAATGGATGCCGTTCAAAAAGCTAATTCAGGTCACCCCGGTATGCCTATGGGTATGGCTGATGTAGCTTATGTTCTTTTTCAAAAATTTATGCGTCATAATCCGGCAAACCCAAAATGGATTAATCGTGATCGTTTTGTTCTCTCAGCCGGACACGGATCAATGTTGTTATACTCCTTGTTGCATTTAACAGGGTATGATGTGACCTTAGATGATTTAAAAAGTTTTAGACAATGGGGAAGTAAAACTCCCGGTCACCCTGAATTTGGTCATACTCCCGGCGTGGAAACCACAACAGGTCCTCTCGGACAAGGATTTGCTAACGGTGTAGGAATGGCTTTTGCAGAAGCTCACTTAGCTGCAAAATTAAACACGCCCGATTTTCAAATAATCAATCATTATACCTATGGAATTGTTTCAGATGGCGATTTGATGGAAGGAATCTCGCATGAAGCGGCTTCTTTTGCAGGTCATCAAAAACTAGGTAAATTGATTTATTTATATGATGATAATAGTATCTCGATAGAAGGAGATACAGCTGTTACCTTTACTGAAGACACGCAAAAACGCTTTGAAGCTTATGGTTGGCATGTTCAGAAAATTGATGGTCACGACCGTGATGCGATTGAAAAAGCTATAAAACAAGCTCAAGCTGAAACAAGCAAGCCCTCTATTATCTGCTGTAAAACAAAAATCGGATTTGGCTCTCCAAACAAAGAAGGTTCAGAAGAGTCTCACGGTGCGCCACTAGGAAAAGAGGAAATCAAACTAACCAAAGCGGCTTATGGCTGGAATTTCGAAGAAGATTTTTATGTGCCTGCTGAAGTAAAAGAGCAGATGAATCTTGCCTTACGCTATGGAAAACAACGCGAAAATGAATGGTTAGCCATGATGAACGACTTCAAAAAAGCAGATGAAGCTTCGTATGACGCAGCTATTCAATTGCTTAACAGCGAGTTGCCGAGTGGTTGGGATGATAATCTTCCTGTGTATGCAGCTGACCCAAAAGGTGTTGCTACTCGCAAAGCATCCGGTAAAGCTTTGAACCACTTCGCAAAAAAAATACCCTTTTTGTTGGGTGGATCAGCTGATTTAGCAGGTTCAAATTTATCTGAAATTGATGGTGAAGCGTTTATTCAGCCTCAAGATTATAGTGTGAGAAATATACATTTTGGAGTTCGTGAACATGCCATGACATCTATCGCCAATGGGATGGTTATGCACGGTGTCTTAAAACCATATGTGGCTACCTTTTTGGTGTTTTCCGATTATTCCAAACCCGCTATTCGTGTAGCCGCATTATCCAAAATTGACCCGATATTACTTTTTACGCATGATAGTATTGGTTTGGGTGAAGACGGACCCACTCACCAACCGATTGAGCATTTAACGGCTTTACGTGCCATTCCAAACGTTATTGTTATGCGCCCGGCTGACGCAAACGAAGTGGTTTATGCCTGGAAAGTTGCCATTGAAACACGAAATGCACCGGTTGCATTGGTTATGACACGTCAAAACCTGCCGATTTTTGAAAGAAATGATAAAAATCCTGCTTCCTTGACTGAAAAGGGTGGATATATCATTTCAGAAGCCTCATCAGAGCCAAAGCTTGTACTAATTGGTACCGGTTCAGAGGTGCAATATGCTATGGAAGCACAAAAAGTGCTGGAAGCAGAAGGAATTGCAACTCGTGTTGTTTCTATGCCATCCCTTGAATTATTTGAAAAACAAGATGCTGCGTATAAAGAAGCTGTGTTACCCAAATCCGTTACCAAGCGTGTGGTTATAGAAGCCGGGTCAACTATGCCTTGGTATCGTATCGTTGGAAGTGAAGGTGCCGTAATTGGTATTGATCACTTTGGTGCATCGGCACCTTATGAAGTATTGTATAAAGAATTCGGTTTTACTGCAGAGAATGTGGTTAAAACTGCAAAGGCAATACTTTAATAAAAAGAATTTTTTTATTGAAAATCCCACGGACGTTTACGTTCGTGGGATTACTTGGGGGAAAAAAGAAGCATAATCCTGCGACAGAATAGTTTGCGAGTAAAGCCCGAATTGGCTCAATCAAATCATCAACACACAACTATTCTCTAACGATAAGCAGGTAAAGACCAAGTCGCGAAAGAATTCTCATAAAACACAGAAAGCGATACAACATTACCCTCTAAAAGTTCTGCCCATGTTTCGTTTGTTACAACTAAATCCCAAAAAGACTTACCGTTTTGTGAAATTTTAGAAAGAACGAAATAATTTTGAGCCTCAGCCTGACCACGCCACTCTACTTCAAGACCGTTTAAGGAAATATTACTCACTGCCGGTTTCAGGTTATAAAGATTAATTTGTTTATTCAGGATAAAAACTGAGGTGCCAAACCCTTTTTTTATGGTTGTGTTTTTCCCGAAACCATTGATCACTAAATCGGATTCAACAGCAAAAACACGAACTTTTCCGGGTTCTGTGAAATACACATAAGAAGGTTTTAACGCTTTACTTGTTACTGTAATTTCATCAATCTTATTGGTAGAGTAACGTGAGCTTCGATTGAAAACTTTCCCTTCAGTAAGTGTGATTGTAGAACCTGAAACCGTTAGATTAGAATTTGGGAAAATAATAAGTTCACCATCATTTCCGGTTGTAATAGCTACCCATGAATTATCATCCGTTTTAACAGAGCTTAAACTTGAAAAGGTTTTTCCGATATCGGAGGTTGAAAATACAGTTGTTCCATTTACTTCAACTTTGCCGTACAATCCGCTAACTGAAATACTTGGATCTTTTGGACTTAAAGTAGGTTTTTCAGTGGGGGCTTTGGGTTGTTCAATCGACTCATTTTGGGGGGATGCAACCGGTTTTAATCCTTCTGTATTAATGGTTGTTTTTGGTTCAGCAGGTACTTTTTTGGGCTCTTCCTTTTTCATTTCGGGTTGAGGTACCGTTACCTGCTTGTTTGGAATTACAGGTTCACTTTTTTCTTCAGCAAGTGGCTGTGGTTCTACAACAGGCTGTTCAACTTCGACTTTAGGTGATTGATTATGTGTATTGATTTGAGCCGCTCTTCTTTGCGCCCAGGTGTTTTTACCAACTACTGCTGAATCATATTGGAGGCCAATAAACACATAAAAAACAAATAGTAAACCTAAGATGGCTTTGTCTCTAAGATCCAGATTAGTGAACATATGTTGCATTCCCTTATAATTTCTCACCCAATATCGGATAACTCGCGGGTAACTTAAGCATTTTCAGTGGAATCGAAAAAGAACAAGAGTAACCTTTTTACAGTAAAAACAACAATAATTATGGCTAATTCGTGTGTTGCTGGGTAATCTATCATAACCTAAACATTTTTTAATCTGTTTATCGATTAAAACCAACTCTTTATCGGTTTTGATGTATTTATTTTCGTAAAATCTCCTATTGTTCAGGTACAAAAAGGTGTAATAGTATAGGCTATGGCAGCAGCGGTAAATGATTCCGAATCAAGCAATTTGTTGATAAATGAGAACTCACAATTAAGTCAACAAAATGAGTTAGAAGTACTTTCTTTTCTGCTGGAGAAAAGTAATGATTACCTCTTGGTTCTTGATTCTAATTGTCGAATTTTGCAAATAAGCCGAGCATGGGCATCACTTTACTCAAAAGAACATCTTCAAGGTCATCTAATCAACGAAATAATCCCTGAGATTGAACATTGCAATACTGGTGAAAGTCATACTTTTTCCAATGTTTTAGAAGATGAATCCGCTCATAAACTTTGGTTTGAACATGAATTAAAACCTTTAAAATCTCAGAACTATATCCTCTTCTCCAAGGATATCACCGATCGTTTATTAGAATCTTTACCGCATTTAGAGCGCTCCAACTTATTGCGTGATTCACTTTCAAATCTCCAAGGTGTAATTTTAC
>CAZIQX010000046.1:9956-12142 GCA_964541325.1 uncultured Chitinophagales bacterium
TGATGATTTGCAGGCTTTTCAAGCGTCGGTACAAGAGTCAGCGGTACAATTAAGTACCTGGTTTCATGAATTCCGTGCACTTATGGATGATGGTCGGGTTAAATGGCTTCGTGGAATTGGTACTCCTTATACCACCAAACATGGTGCTGTGGTTTGGAATACCTTGATCAGTGACATCACAGAGCAGAAAACAGCAGAAATAGCCCTGAAGGAAAGTGAGGAACGATACAGAACTTTAATTGAAAGTCAGACCGATTTCGTTCTAATTTCTCATCCTGATACTGAAATTACATTTGCCAATAAAGCTCTTTGCGATGCACTTGGGTTACCTCTACATCAAATAATAGGAAAACGATGGATTGATTTTGCTCATCCCGATGATATAGGTCATGTGCAAGATTCAATACAACGTCTATCACCTCAAAATCCTTCATTTATTACGGAAAACAGAGATAATCGGGCAAATAATGAAGTGGGTTGGACTCAATGGATTAACCAGGGTATTTTCAACGAAAACGGTGATTTGGTTACTATTCAATCGGTTGGGCGCGATATAACTCCAATCAAATTGGTTCAGGATGAGCTCAAACAAACGCAGGATTTGCTCAATGAAACGAGTAAAGTGGCTCGGGTTGGCGGATTTACCATGAATGTGGAAACAGGTACATTCACATGGACTAAAGAAATGTATGAAATGTTTGAGCTGCCGTTTGACGAACCTTTAAATTTTGAAAGCGTGCACTCAATTTTTGCTCATGATTGTGACAAAAAAAAGGTGTCAAAGGCATTAGATATAACAATTCAGACAGGTGAGGGGTATTCTTTTGATTTTCTTGCTCAAACCAGAAATGGCCGTCAGTTTTGGACAAAAGTAGTTGCAAAATCGGAGTTTTTAAACGGAGTTTGCAAAAGAGTATATGGTATCGTTCAGGATATAAATCAGGAAAAAACCACCCAAGATGAATTGGCATATACCAAAGATGTATATCAGAGTTTGCTCAATAGTGTGGATGGCGTGGTTTGGGAAGTGGAATTGCCTAGCTATCGTTTTACGTTCTTGAGTGACAAAGCCCTTCAAATTTTTGGCTACCCGTTAAATCTTTGGTATGAAAATAACACGTTTTGGTCAAGTCACATTCATCCGGAAGACCGGGAATTCGCTGTTAATTATTGCATAAATGAAACCGATGCATGTCGAAATCATGCCTTTGAATATCGTTTTATAAAAGCAAATGGAGAAATCATTTGGATTCGTGATATTGTCTCTATTGTTTTTAAAGAAGGTAAAGCAACGCATTTACGTGGTATCATGATTGATATCACCAAAGAAAAGAATGCCCAATTTGAACTACAAAAGACTAAAGAATTTTTAGAACAAACCGCAGATTTTGCAGAAGTGGGAGGTTGGGAAATTGACTTAGCTACCAACGAACCACAACTAACGGAGATTACACGACGCATTCACGAATTTGAGCCTTGGGAAACGTTGCATCACTTTCAGGGAATTTCGTTTTATAAAGAAGGATGGAGTAAGACTGCCATTGAAAGAGCAGTAGCCGACCTCATCGACTATGGAACTCCTTATGATTTAGAATTGGTGTTTGTAACAGCCCGTGGGAATGAGCGTTGGGTAAAAACGCGTGGTGATGCCGAACTCAAAGATGGAAAAGTAGTTCGGATTTATGGTACGATTCAGGACATCACCAAACGAAAACAACTCGAATTGGAATTAATTCAAGCTAAAGAAATTGCAGAAGCGGCCAATAAAGCTAAATCGGAGTTTTTAGCGAATATGAGTCACGAAATTCGAACTCCCTTAAACAGTATCATCGGTTTTTCTGATTTGCTGATGAAAACGCAGCTTGAGCCAAGTCAGCATCAGTTTTTACAGTCTATTCATTATTCCGGAAATATTCTGCATGAGTTAATCAACAATATTCTGGATTTCTCCAAAATTGAAGCCGGGATGTTGGAGTTATCCATTCGAAAGACCGACATAATCGAACTAGCCGAGCAGGTTATGGATATGCTTCGGTATAAAATTGATAAAAGCAACGTGGAGCTATTACTCAATGTAGATTTTGGATTACCACGCTTTGCTTATCTAGATGATTTACGAATTCGTCAGGTTTTAGTGAACTTATTGGGAAATGCCGGAAAATTTACTCTTGCAGGTGAAATTGAGA
>CAZIQX010000046.1:12152-15527 GCA_964541325.1 uncultured Chitinophagales bacterium
GGACTAACCATTTCAAATAAACTGTTAGGTTTAATGCATTCAAAATTGGAGTTGAATAGTGAAGTCGGGATTGGCAGTGTATTTTCCTTCTCAATAGATGTAGTGATGGAAGAAGGTGAAAAACAGCTTTGGAATCAAGCAAGTGAAATAAAAAATGTATTGGTTTGTGATGACAATGAAAATAACCGTCACATTTTGGCTAACATGTTACAGCACTTTCAAATCAGACATGAAGAATTGGAAAATGAACTTTTAGTTCAGGAAAAACTCCAACATGGTGATTTTGATTGTTTATTGATTGATTATGAAATGCCAAATAAAAACGGTGTTCAAATTATTGATGAACTGTATGCAACGTTGCCCTCCGAGGTTCTTCAAAAGTTATCTGTAATCTTAGTACACAGTTCAGCAAACGATCATGTATTAAATGATGCCGTTCGTAGATATGATCTCACACAATCTATTGTAAAACCAATAACTGCTAATAAGTTAATAAACACATTGGGAAGAATGCGGAAACGTTTTGATTTAAAGAATGATGAGGTTAAAGAACATCAAGACACTGTTTCCAAACAAGCCTTTAAAATTTTGATAGTTGATGACAATGAAATCAACCTCTTATTGGCAAAAAATGTGATGCAATTATTATTACCCAATGCCAATATCATGGAGTGTTTAAGTGCCGAAGAAGCTTTGGAACATGTTGTCGAATTCCAACCTGAATTTGTGTTGATGGACATCCAAATGCCCGGAATGAGTGGGTACGAAGCTACCAAACACATTCGTAAACTCCTGCCTGATAAGCACATTCCAATTGTTGCTTTAACTGCAGGTGTTAGTCAAAAAGATCGCGATAGGAGCAAAGAAGCCGGATTGGATGATTTTGTTAGTAAACCACTACGTATCGATGACCTCAAAGATTTGGTGAAAAAGTTCTTGGTTTCGGGTGAAGAATTCTCGAATATAACATTGGATAGTAGGGATGCCAAAGAAGAGAGTAACGTGCTTCGACACGTAAATACTGCAGCTATTTTAGCAAGTGTTGGCAATGATAAAGCCATGTTTACTGAATTTATCAGCTTCTTAAAACAAGGCTCTTTTGATGCTCTTTATGCGGATGCTATTCAGGTGTTCTCTACCGAAAAACTTTATTCGGAAACTATGAGAACCATGCTTCACCGTTTAATAGGCGTTGCCGCATCTGCAAAATTTGAAATTCTGACGGATAGAATTCATGCATTTAGAGAGGCGAGAGAAGTAAAGGATAAAAACTTGCGTGAGTTTTTATTACCTATCATTGATGAACTCAATTATCTAAAAGAATACATTCAAACCCTATAAAAAAAAGCCTCGATTTATCGAGGCTTTTTTATGTGTATGTTTTTGTTAAGCAAAGGCTTGTGCAATCAATTTATCTTGTTCAATTTGATGCAATTTTGCTGAACCGGTTGCCGGTGAAGCCGAAGCAGCGCGACCGGCATAGCGAAGTTTCTGACCTTCTGCTAAGTCTTCAACAATACGAGGTGCAACGAATGTCCAAGCCCCCATATTTTTGGGTTCTTCTTGGCACCAAACTACATCTTTTGCATTGGTATAAGAAGCTAATACAGAGCGCATATCAGCATCCGGGAAAGGATAAAATTGTTCGAGACGAACAATTGCCGTGTCGGTTAAGTTGTTGTCTTCACGATATTTGAATAAATCGTAATACACTTTACCTGCACAAACGATGATACGTTTTACGTCTTGATTGTTGGTGATTATTTCATCTCCTAACAATTCATGGAAAGCACCGTTAGCCAATTCTTCTACATTTGAAACTGCCAAAGGATGACGCAATAAACTCTTGGGTGACATCACCACTAATGGTTTTTTAACATCACTCAATACTTGGCGACGTAATAAATGAAAATATTGAGCAGGGGTTGAAACATTAACCACACGCATGTTGTCTTCGGCACACAACTGTAAATATCGCTCTAAACGTGCTGAAGAGTGTTCAGGCCCTTGACCTTCAAAACCATGAGGTAAGAGCATTACTACAGCTGTTTTTTGTCCCCATTTAGCTTCACAACTTGAAATAAATTGGTCAATGATAATTTGAGCACCGTTAGAGAAATCTCCAAACTGGGCTTCCCAAAGTACCAATTGATTCAAATCAGATGATGAATAACCAAATTCAAAACCTAGCACGGCAAATTCACTCAAATGCGAATTGTAAACCATGTAACGGCCCTGATTTTCTTGTATATGATTTAAAGGCACATATTTTTGAGCACTTTCAGTTCCATGCAATACAGAATGACGATGCGAGAATGTTCCGCGCTCCACGTCCTGACCAGTTAATCGAACACTTCTGCCTTGAGCTAAAATTGTACCAAATGCCAATGATTCGGCAAAACCCCATTCGATTTTTTTCTCATTGTTTTCAACGATTTCGTGACGTTTGGCTAAAATGCGCAATAACTTTGGATTGGCATCAAAGTCTTTTGGAACCGTTAATATTTGTTGAGAAATTCGTTTTAAATCGTCGAGTGGGAAAGAGGTATCTACTTTAGTTGCACGATCGCGTTGTTTGCTTTCTTTTCGATCAATAAACGAATCTGCATCAATTGTGGTGTTCACTTGCTTGGCATCGTCGAATGCTTGTTCAAGTAAGGTGTTAAATTCTTCAAAGATTTCGTCCACTTCTTCACGTGTGAGCTGTTTTTTCTTCATCAACTCGTTGGCGTAAATATCACGTACTGTTGGGTGGTCGTTAATTTCTTTGTATAAACCAGGTTGTGTAAATGCAGGTTCATCGCCCTCATTGTGACCATATTTACGGTAACAAATCAAATCTATCACCACATCTTTACTAAACTTCTGACGATATTCCAAAGCCATTCTTATAGCGTGAATTGCCGCTTCGGGTTCATCTCCGTTCACATGGAAAATCGGCGCTAAAATCGTTTTCGCAATATCAGAAGCATAAATTGTTGAGCGAGCATCTACTGGAAGGGTAGTAAAACCAATTTGATTATTGATGATAATATGAATGGTACCACCGGTTTTATACCCGCGCAGTTGCGACATATTCAAGGTTTCAGGAACCACACCTTGTCCGGCAAAGGCAGCATCTCCATGAATTAACAAGGGTATGATGTTTTTACCTGCATCATCCGTTCCACGTGCATCTTGTCGGGCACGAGCTGTTCCTTCAACAACAGGATTTACAGCTTCAAGGTGAGAGGGGTTAGCCAACAACTGTAAGCGAATTTCTTTTCCGGATTTTGTTTTGTGATAACCGGTTGTTCCCAAGTGATATTTCACATCGCCACTGCCATGAAAGGTGGTTGGATCGATGTTGCCATCAAATTCAGCAAACACTTTATG
>CAZIQX010000046.1:15537-16683 GCA_964541325.1 uncultured Chitinophagales bacterium
TGGTATTTTTTCCCCATTGTGTTTACTAGAACGTTTAGGCGTCCGCGGTGAGCCATGCCAAGGATAACTTCATCAACACCTAAATCAGCGCCAACTTCAAGCATATAGTCCAACATAGGAATCATGGTTTCGCCACCTTCTAGGGAGAAACGCTTATGGCCCACATATTTTTTGTGAAGGAATTGCTCAAAAGCCATTGCCTGATTCAATTTGTGTAGGATTTGCTTCTTTTCTTCACGTGTTAAAGGTGTGGTGTTTGCGGAACCTTCCATGCGTTCACGCAACCATTTGCGTTCTTCAAGTTCCAGTAAATGCATGAATTCTGCACCTATGAAACCGCAATACGTATCACGTAATAATTTGACAATCTTGCGTAAGGGAGCCTTTTCATAGCCTCCTAATCCACCACAATAAAATTCACGATCTAAATCCCAAATCGTAAGTCCGTAATAATCGAACTCCAATTCGGGATACTGACCCGGACCGTGTTTTAACGGATTCAAATCAGCCAATAAATGTCCACGTGTGCGGTACATGTTGATGAGTTGCATCACCGCAATCGCTTTTTTATTTACTTCTCCTGAGCCCTGTTCTAAGAAACCGGTGTAATTATCTGTGCCATATGGAATGGGTTTATAGGGGATGTCCAAGTCAGAAAATATGGAATCATAAAAATCTTCCTCGCCATTCAAATACGCATGAATTTTTGCAAGAAAGGCGCCTGATTCAGCACCTTGAATGATGCGATGATCATAGGTTGAAGTAAATGTCATCACTTTGGATATGCCCAAATGATTTAAAACTTCTTGCGACATCGCCTGAAATTCTGCCGGATATTCCATAGCGCCGGTTGCAATGATTGCCCCTTGGCCCTTCATTAATCGCGGAGCCGAAGAAACAGTGCCAATTGTTCCCGGATTGGTAATCGAAATCGTGGTATCAGCGAAATCTTCTACATCTAATTTTCCGTCGCGCGCTTTGCTGATTAGTTGATAATACGCATCAAGGAATTCCTTGAAATTCATTTTATCAACAGCCTTAATGTTGGGGACAACTAAATTTCGCGTTCCATTTTTTCCAGGTAAATCAATAGCAATTCCCAGGTTGATTTGTTTCGGTTTTACACGGGTTGGAACGCTATCAACA
>CAZIQX010000047.1:0-16562 GCA_964541325.1 uncultured Chitinophagales bacterium
AATACCTTTTTCATCAATCCATTGTTCGGTGTTATTCGAGGCGCTTAGTAAAATTTTATTCAACCGAACGGTTTGGTCTGTAATAGCCGGCGCGGCGATAAAGAAAAACAAGCCAATTAATACAAAACCCAACAAGGTAAAAAAGATTGCAATTAACCAACGTGGCATAACACGTTCCATCTTTTTGACTATGGGATTAATCAAAAAAGCTAAAATAAAAGCAATGATGAAAGGAATTAACAAATGCCCGGAATCATAAAGAAGCCACAAACCGGCCGTCATTCCGGTTGCGTATAGTAAAGCACGGGCGACAGGTTGTTTACGAATTGGATATAAAACTACGCCTATTACCAGGGCATAACCCATTGGATTAATAAGATGTTTGAGCAAAAACATAATAAACAACAGTCCTACAACGCCGGCAGCAAGTAGCACTAGCTGACCTTTTTCATTAAGCCAAGAACCGTTTTCTTTCATCATGTTGTGTTTTTATGGATTAAGACGACGCGGAAAGGTAAGCGATGAAGACCAAAGATAAAATTACCAACTGATTCGAACATCGAAACTCGGCAAAATGCGAAAATCGAGCACATCAGCCTGAACGGTTACCAATTCGGCATTGTCATCTAACGAGTTAAATGCCTGTACTTCTTCGCGATACCAGGGATTTCGTGCATTCAAGAGATTGTAAACGCTCAACTTAATCTCATAGTGAAATAACGAACTACGTTTTTTCCAACCCACAGAAGCATCTACTCGTTTGTACCAATCTAAGCGTTCCGGAGATAATCCCACGCTACCGGGTACTCGTGCAGGCAATCCGGAAGCCATCAAACCGGTGAATGCATACATCCAATTTTCTGAAATCTGATGCTGCCATGTTGCTTTTAGTTGATGCGTTCGATCCCAATATGCCGGAAATGCATCACCGTTATTGATGTCATCATTTTGAAGCTCCGTTTTACTCCAGGTGTAGGAAATCAATGCCGTTTTATAGGCTTGCTGCCATAACAATGATTGTTCAAAACCTTGTGTAGTTACCTGATGATTGGTAAACCACGGTTCAGGGTTAAAGGATATTGCATAATTTCTGGTATTGATTTCGTGCATACGAACGTGAGATAACCATTTGGCATAAACTGTTGATTTTAATTCAACATCACTTAACCATGTTAGTTTATGTTCTGCATATACATAATCTGTTTCCAGGGGTTTTTGTCCTGCCGTTGCCGGAATCCAAACATCGGAAGTCACTGTATTATACAAACTCAAACGGTTCAAAAACTGATAACCTCGGTTGTAACCTAATCGCACTTGGGCTTTTTCAGCATAGTTTAAATCAAGTTGAATGCGGGGTGACAATCGCAAAAAAGCGCCATCAGAGAAATAGTGTCCGCGTAGAGCTGCAAACAAACTGAGCTTTTCATGCATATCCCAATCCCATTGTGCAAATGGTTCTATTAACCATGAAGTGTAAAATGCACTAAATAAAGGAAACGTTAGGGATTCTTCTTCATAACTCATGGAGTAATTGGCTAAGCTTATTCCAAGCTCTGTTTTTTGGGATGATGAGATGGCCTTACTAGCCGAAAACTGAGCTTTTGCTTCTGAAATAGCATTATTGCTTTCATATTTTTCGATAAAAGCTCTCCGGAGAGCATCATCTTGTGGAGTTGGATTTAAATAGGTGTAATCGTCTTTTGCAAATTGTGTGGTGAAGTAACTGTAATGGGTTTCTAATTGAGTAATCCAGGAACTCCATTCTGACCAAATAGAAAGACCCACATGAGCGTGTTCCCAATTATTGAGGGTTTGAACAGGCTGTAACGCGTATCTATCATTAAAATTAATAGCCGTCGATTGTTGATAATACCGGCGACCATTTTGGGTGATATCATCGCCTCCTAAGTAGGCCGTTAACTGTATAGTTGAGCCATCACGGGTTTCCAAACTCACTTTTCCGTGGATATCAGTAAATTGAACATCGTTTTCATCGGGTAAAAATAATTCAGTGGATACAGGAGTGTAGCGCGAATCTACCAATTGAATTTCACGACCAGTATCTAAACCCCAGGCAATTCTATCTGCATTACCCATACCGGTAAATTGATTCATCAACGATTGTTTTCCTCCTATTACCCATGAACCGGACTCAGCCGGGAGTGCCCCTTCTGCATGAAATCGAATGGAGCTTGTGCTTAGACCTACAGAAGTCTGTGCTTCATTTCTGCTTCCTGAACGGGTTCGAATATCCATAACCCCCCCACTTGTAGCCTGAAATCGTGCTGGAATTTTATCCATAAACAAGCCACCAAGTTGTAACACATCGGTATTATAATTGTCAACTAAACCAAATAAATGAGCGGTTTCAAAGGCTGTTACTCCATCATATTGAACCAAAACTCCATCGGGTGTACCCCCACGTACGATAAAATCTTGGTCTAAAGCTGCTTGAGTTAAAACGGAAGGCAATTGTTGTGAACCTCGTACAAAACTTAGTTCGCCTCCTGCAGAGAATGGGGTTTCTAGTTGATTCAGTAAAAACGATGATTGGGATGCTTGTTTTTCCACAACCAATACCTCTTCTCCCCAAATGGGATCAGGTTTTAACCGAATACTCAAATAGTACAGTCCTCTGTTTTCGGGAAGTTTTAACCGAATGGATTCATACCCCAAATACGAAAACGTAATGTCTTTATCAGTCGAGGTTGTCTTGAGTTGTACACTTATGCGTCCGGCTTCGTCGGTTACAAATTGCTGATTGCCTAATTGAACCGGAACATAAGCTAACCGCTCGGAAGTAAGGTCGTCCACTAAGGTAAAAATGATTTCTATTGTGGTACTCTCCGACTCATTTCGCTCGAAAATAAGAATGTGTTTGTAGGTTGTATCGAGAAGAACTTCAACCCCAAGCCGAGGTAAATCGCGCAAAATAAGCTCTAATTGCTCCTGTGGGTCTTCCAACTTGGGTATCATAAATTGAGAAGCAAACGTTTCCCTATACAGAAAACGATAGGGGGTTTCCTGCGCAATCCATTTGGCAGCACGGCTTAGATTCCAGGATTGTTGCGCCCAGGCATCAATCCCAAAAACTAAAACCCACAATAATCCCCATAATCCCGTTTTAAGGCGGTTTTTAGTCACTCAGATTCCACTGATAGCTGTTTTCTGTTAGGCGGACAATGTTTCCACCTACCACTTGTTGTAAATCGGTTAATACGTTTTCGAGCGAACGAAGCACTATCACACCGCTTAGGCGCTCGTTTGGAAATTGGTTAGATCGCTGAATCTTGACATTGTAATGACGTTCTATTTCATCTAAAATGTCGGAGATTGTACGTGATTCCAGATTCATTTCGAGTTGAGTCCATGCTGTAAACGCTTGTGAATCAGCACGTTTGTGAACCAATACTCGATTTTTAGTGAAAGTGATTACTTCGCCCGGAATAATGCGGCGTGTTTCTTTTAGTTCAGGAATATCAACTTGAATAGAACCTTCTTCGAGATACACACGTGTGAGGGAATCGGTTGCCAAAACATAAAAAGTAGTACCTAAAACGCTTACAAAACCCTGATCGGTTTTAATTCGGAATACACGTTCTTTACGTTTTTGAACTTGAAAACGTGCCTCACCTTGTAAGTCCACCTCATAGGTTTGATCAGAATTGGTGATTTCAGTTAGTGAGCTAAAATTACGAAGTGTAATGTCGGCTTCTTCTGCAATCTCAACCGTTGAGAATGATGCCTGAGTTTGAGCTAATAGGATTTCCGATGATTGTGGAGCAAAGACATCGAATTTCAGTAGGGTGATGATCGATGCAACCACTAGTGCAGCTGCCACAGCCCAAGTCATCATTCGGCTTAATGAACGAATAGGGGCTGATTTTCGAGGCTGTGTTGCTTGTTGAATGCCTGCCCAAAGATTTGATGAATCGGGTTTTTTGTCAGCTTGTTGAAATGCTTTTTTATAAGCATTTAAGGCATCTAAACCAGAATTTTCATCAAAAATAAATTCTTTTTGTTGATTCAGGGATTCACCTAAATCACGAACGAGTTGGTCATAATCGAGCGATTTCATGGGCGACCTCCTCTTCTATCCGGACGAAAAAAATCGCCTTCAGTTAAATCAATTAAATAGGGTTCAGAAAATCCGCGGAGTCGAATCAATGCCGTTCCATCGCCATTGAGTTCGATTCTACCTTCATATTCGGTGCGCAAGGTATCTGTTCCGTTGCTACGCATGGATGTGGTTCTAAAATGAATGGCACCACTTAATGCTTCTGATAAATTTCTATCGTTTACATTTGTTCTGCGAATTTGAACATCATCAAAATGATAATGTGCCCGATAGGTTCGGGTTACTACGTTTTGAGCACCTTGAAAATCAAAAAAACCTCGCGAAAACGTATTACCACGAACTTGGATAGCTCCTTGTTCTCGCCCAAATCCAGCGAAAAATAAACTATCGGTGCGTTGAAAGCCGGTTCTATGTTGAGGTGTTTGAATCATGCCATTTTTAAACCCAACAAAAGCGATGGAACCCAAACGGTCTTGATTTCGACGCGGGTAAAACAACAATCTTCCGAGATTATCGCGATAAACATAGTTGTATTCCGCAGCGAGCGTTTTGTTTACACGTCCATCATTCAAATTTCGGTTAAATCGAACGGTATGAATACCTGTTTGAAAGTTAACTTGCACTTGGATATTGCTGTCGTCACCACGATTTGGTGGTCCTTGTTGCGTAGAAGGCGTTTTGTATGCTGCTTCTGTTGCATTAATTCCACCTTGCGAAAGTGTTCCGGTTGCATCGTATAGAGAGGAAACGAGTCCGTCGGGTTTAGCAGAAAGGGATTGAGCAACTTCATTTACAACGGCCAATGCTTCTTCATCCATTTCGCGGAGAGATTCCTCGGGCTTTGTAACACAAGCCGTTAGCGAAAGAAAAAGGGCACTATACACGAGGAATTTTTTCATGGTCAGAATCTACTACAATTGTACTACACATGAAAACAAGGAAACCCCTAATCACTTTTTTAAAAAGGTTTAAGGTTTTAGGTGTTAGGTGTTAGGTGTTAGTGTCCATCCCTAAATAGGGTTGACCGTTTTAGTGATGTTTTTGATTTTAGTTTTTGTTATTACAGGTGTTAGGAAAAGGTATTAAGTGGGAGTAGGGAGTGTTGCAAAAGGGATTTGTAGAAAGATTTATGTTATAAGCGAGATTGGTTACTCTATGAGTTCTGCTCCCTCTGGTTCCGGATTTTCTTATTGTTGATTGGATGAATCATGATTGAGTGGTTTTTCAATCACCCATCATTGCAGAAAGTGACCATTCGATTTAGGGATGGCCATTCACGCCTAACTCCTTACACCTTACACCTAACACCTTTTCTAGGTATCTATTTCAGTTCTCGTTCGAAAAACATGAAAATCCTGCGGTATTCATCATACCATGCATCAGGGTCGGTAAATGAGTGTCGTTCGGATGGATACATCATCATGTCAAAGTTTTCATTTCCTGACTGAATCAACTTTTCCACATACTGAACGGCATCTTGAAAGCCAACATTATTGTCAATTAACCCATGCAAAACGTACACTGGTCTTTTTAACGAATCCGCAAACGTTAACGGCGAGCTTCGTTTATAGTGCTCCGGATTTTTTTCCGGGGTTCCTAAACGTGGTTGTGTGTACCATGGATTGGCGTAAAAGTAATTTTCCCAATTGGTAACGGCTCGAAGTGCGGCAGCAGCATGAAAGCGTTCTGGAGCTGTATGCACCGCATATAAAGCCATGAATCCACCATAACTTCCACCATAAATCCCAACTCGATTTAAATCGAGTAATCCGGTTTGAGCTTGCGCATAATCGAGTCCATCAATAATATCTTCCGTTTCATATTTTCCCATCCAATTGGTTACATCTTCACGAAACTTTCGCCCATATCCGGTACTGTGGCGATAATCCACTTCAATAACCACATACCCTTTTTGAGTAAGAAATTGATGAAATAGATATTCACGCCAATAACTTTCCGACCAGCCCTTGTACACATTTTGCAGTGAACCCGCACCATGCACAAAAACCACCACCGGATACGATTTACCGGACACAAATCCTTGTGGCTTCAACATAGTCATATTGATTTTTGTTGAGCTATCACGACCTGTGAATCGCCAATATTCCGGCTTTTGCCACGAAATTTGTTTGAATCGTTCAGGTACAGTGTTGCTGATTCGCGTTTCTTTTCCGCTTTTGAGATTTAAAGCAAATACATCAAACGGATCGTTAAAATAGGTTTTTTCATAAACAAGCGTCTTTTTATCCGGGCTTAGTAAAAAGTCTTTTCGAAATCCTTCTGCCTGTGTTAGTTTTTTCAGTTTTTTAGTAGGAATATCGAATGTATAAACATGGCGCTCACCCAAATCAACTTCACTAGTTACCATAAGTAATTCTTGGTTGTTTAAAAATTCGAACCAGGTAACTTCATACTCGCCGGAGGTAAGTTGTTTTTTTTCGGAACCGTCGCTTTTAATGGTGTAAAGATGGTTCCATCCACTTTCTTCCGATTCAAATACAATGTAATCGCCCTTAGGTGAAAACTGAGCGGTAGTAAAACTATTGGCAAACCATCCGTTTGTGGAATCTTTCACGATTTCGGTAGCTTTTCGGGATGATGTTTCATAAACCTGCAACGAGTAGCGTTTCATATCTTCATCCAAAAACACAAATAAAGCTTCTTTACCATTTGATGATGCCTCAAAACTGCGAAGCCAGCCCTTTGCTGAATAAATAGTATGCGCAAACGATGAATCAACCCCAAAATGATATAGGGTAATTTCACTTATTCCACGTTTTGAACCACCCGGACGCACGAATTTTCCTACATATTCAGGAAAAAATACTTCCCGAGCATCATTATTATCATATTGTGCGGCAATGAGTTCTCCATTACCTAACCAACCGGAAACGGAATAACCCGGTTCAGTATCTTTTTTTTGAGTTACCTGAATGATGCCCGGCTTATATACATCCATCACAAAAATATTTCCATCTTGTGAAAAAGCTATTCGACGACTGTCCGGCGACCATTGAACACCAAATTCAAACGATTTGGTTTGGGTAAGTCTCGTTTTTTGTTTCAATTTGATGTCGGTTAACCACAAATCCCCTTTTTCAGTGTACACCAACCATTTTCTATCGGGCGAATACGAAGCACGAATAAGTTCGGTTTGCTTGAATTCTTCGGTTTTTTTTCCTACCAAATCAGTGATAAAAAATTCATTTTTACTAAGCGCGGAGTCGTTCCATGAATAAATGATGCGATTACCATCAGGATGAAAGGCTGCAATAGATGGACGAACACCGGGTAAATAGGGTTCATGAAAAATGGTTTTAAGTTGAAGGGTATCAAGACCTTGCGACCAGGAAATAGATGTGTTTAATATGGCTAGTGTTAGTACAATGAGTTTCATGCGGATGGATTTTTATTGTGGAATGTGCCGAGTTTACAAATCAGCCGACAAATGCGTTTATAAAAAATGTAATGTGACGAGAGAAGCATAAAGCAATACATGTAGTTGTTAATTGCAAATAGCTGATTGCTGAAAATAACACAGGGATTGATTAGACATCAGAAATCCTCTGCCCCCTGAATACCGAATACTCCCACTTTACACCTTTACACCTTTATACCTTTATACCTTTTCCTAACACCTAACACCTTACGACTTAAACCTTTTTCTAATACTCCCAACTCCAACTTTACACCACTAAACCTTTATACCTTTTCTTACCTTTCACCCCAAAAACCGAAATCCATTTAGTTAAAATGAGCATAAATAAAACTGTTACCGTACGATTAGATACTGCCGGACGCCGAGGTAAACCGGTAACCATGATCATGAATATTCAACATAATCCACAGGTAATTGATGAACTTGCTAAAGAGTTAAAAAAAGTCTGTGGTGCGGGTGGAACAACGTATGGCAAAACCATTGAAGTACAGGGAAATCACGTTGATAAAGTAAAAAAGTACCTCACGGAAAAGGGATTTACGGTCAAATAGCTCGGTCATTAATTCAACTTTCATCAAAAAACGAAGAACCATGGGGAAACATCCCCTTTCAAAACTTGGGTTCTTATTACAAAAAAAAGCCCCGGAACCAT
This sequence comes from uncultured Chitinophagales bacterium, assembly GCA_964541325.1. Classification (GTDB taxonomy): domain Bacteria; phylum Bacteroidota; class Rhodothermia; order Balneolales; family M1805; genus M1805. The sequence continues at coordinate 8,170 of CAZIQX010000047.1, forward strand.
TCGGTCCCGAGGCTAACCTACGAACGAAGACACAAAGATTATTTAACTAAGGAAAGAGTAGCTGTTTTTACTTCGTTTCCTGCAATTACATTATATACATAAGTACCACTTGAAAGATTTTCAGCATTAAAAGGAACGTTGTGTAAACCTGCTTGTAAGGTAGAATTCATCAATTCGCTTACTTGTTGGCCTAAAAGATTGTACACTACGATGCGAACATGAGATGCTTGGGGAAGAGCAAAACTCAGGGTTGTTTGTGGGTTGAAAGGGTTAGGATAATTACCTAATAATTCAAAGCTACTGTATGTTTTTTCTACGGAATCCATTTCGTTAGCGGTTGGCATGTTGAAGTGAATCATATCGGAAGCTTGTTCTACTGAACCGTTAGCTGAACGGATAGAAAGTTGATTTAAACTTAGCGTTGCATCACCGTTCCAGTCTGTTAAAGCTTCAATTTCGATGCTGATTAACAAATCCTGAGCATACACTTGTGCTTTGTTTGTTTTACCCTGAACAGCTGCGGCAACACCAATCACGTTATCTTGTTGTTTTGCAAAGCTGATAAGTTTGTTAGATGATTTCCAACCGTCGGCCCATGAACCTAAGTTTACATTGGCAACTCTGAAATCAGCACTGCTAATTTCACTTAAAACAACCTGAAAACTTGCACCTAACAATTCAGCATCGGCTTGGGCGTATAACTCAATAGTTTGTGTTTCGCCTTTTTTCATTTGTGCAATCACGTAAGATTCTGTGATTTCAGGATTAGATTCACGTTTTTGAAGACTGTTTACTTCGTTTGTTTTGCCGTAGTTGGCAATGATTGCACGCATATCGTTTTGATTGATTGAACCATTTCCATCGGTATCGGCATAGGTTGCATCGGCGTCGGTCCAGGCGTAGTTATGTTGTTCTTCCCATACGATTGATGCATTTGGACGTGCTAAACCGGCTTGATTCCAGTAGTAGCTTACGCTTAAAACATCAACTTCGTTTACAGTACCGTTATGGTCGGCATCGCCAGGATAGATACTGAGTACTTCAGACATCATCACATCAAAAGAAGAAGGGAATTGAACAGGGCTAATGGCTTCCATGGCTGCATTTTCAACAATCACATTGGAGAAATACAAGGTTTCTTCGATAGATGCGTAGGTGTTTCGTACGAAAGTAAGTTCAACTAAAGTGGCATTATAGTTTGCCGGAGCTGTTTTTCCGATTGCAATCCCAAGTTTACCTTCGCTTAATTCGCCACTTAAGAACAATGAGTTGGCATGAACCTGTGCACCGGCATTTACTTGAACGAGTTGGAAAGCTGCGGTTGGGTAATCCATTTCAAAACTTACGTAGTGGAGTTCATCAGCGTTTGCAGCAGAGATACTTACATAAAGGGTATCCATGGAGTAGGAATATTCGGGTACAAAAGAAAGAGGAGCAAAAGTTTCAACGGGTTTGTTTACTACAAGGGCATCAGAACCACCAACGCTTGTTAAATCAATCGCGTCTTTTGCATAGGAACCATAAAATTCACCACCAATTACTAATTCACTGGCTGCTGTAAGCATAGATTTGTAAGCGAAATCACTGTTTGCGCCACCCATAGTTGTTGCATCAAGTACTAATCCACCTTCCGTTTCACACTCAATAACAAACATATCGTAGTCGTAATCGCCACCGGCTGGTACGTGCGTTTCATCGTTTAAAGTAATGGCACCTGAAAAGTAACCGGTTGCGTACAATTTGGTTTGTTTTTCATTTAAGGTGATGTCGCGCACATATTCCCAACCTGAACCGGAAACGGCTTGTAACCAAACCAATTGATTATCTGAGCTGATTTTTGCAATAAAACCATCGTCATATGCAGCAGGTTGAACCGTTGTGCGATCTATCGACATAGCACCTGCAAAATAACCGGCAACGTAGGTATTATCTTCGTCATCCGTTTGTAGTGCATAAATGGTTTCTGCTTGTGATGATCCAAATGTATTTAGGGCTAACAATTCGCCATTGGGAGCAAATTTTGCGTAATAGGCATCAAAAGAACCGTTAGAAGCTTTTTTGTCGGTAAGAGTACCGATTTCAGTTTCAAATTGACCGGCTATATGGTAATTGTTGTTTTTACTTACGTGAATGGCGTAAGCCACATCAGAACCGGAACCACCAATGGAAGTTGCCCATGCAAAATCACCGTTAGCCAAATATTTTGCCAAGAAAACGTCGTTATGTGATTGCGTTTGAACCGCATAACCTGAGAAAGTAATTACTGCGCTAAACCAACCGGTTAGCACTACATCGCCATTATTATCAAAGCTGATGTCGCCGGGAAAATCAAATCCGGTACTTCCGGCTGTTTTGAACCAGTTTAATTGTCCATCAGTCGAAAAATGAGCCACCAAAACATCGGTGTAACCGGTACTTGTTAAGGTATTGCCTTCAAAAGAAGCATTATTGGAATAAGCAATAGAAGCCACGAGATTGGATCCTTGTAAGGACAATCCATAGCCATAATCGCTACCTGAACTTGCTAGCGTTTTTACCCAAACGAGTTCGTTGGCAGCTGAAAATTTTGCAATAGCCACATCGGCGCGACCACTGTTTGAAATAGTTTGTGAACCGAGTTCGATGGCAGAAGTGAACTCGATTAAATAATAAGTTGAACCTTCGGCATCGGTTGCCATGTCTTTAATTTTATCCTGGCCAACGCCACCTATATGCTGGTTTAATTTCCAATCTTGAGCTGATGCAGTGCTAATGAATGCGCTGACTAACAAAGCTGCTAATAAGGTATTGATTAGTGTTTTCATGATCGTAGGGTTTAGTGTTTGTCTTCACTAAAAAGGTACCGCGACCCCCATTTTTGCCCTATCAGCGTGGTTTGTATCGTTGCGTGAGGATTTCGGAAAGACGCTTGTAGGTGTTTGTCTTACATGAACACGAAAAAAGCATCTACTTTATAAGAACAGTCCCTCATTTTTTATTAAAAAACCCCGCTATTAGCTTATTTGAAGCATATTTGCTGCGCGTGTTTTCAATAGGATTTTTTTTATCCTACAAACAATCCTACAAGGAATTCTGTTAGCAGATCTCCCGAAGCATCATCCAATCAAAAAAAAAGGTGTGCTCCCCTTCCGAAGAGCACACCATGAGCCATCCTTCAACGGATGTTGAGGGTTTTACTTTATGAGGGTAATACGCTGCACGTCTGTAATACCGCCTGTTTCCATCCATATGAAATACACTCCACTTGCATACGAACTTGCGTTTAGCGGAACGGAATAAGTTCCTGCTTTTTGATGTTCACGCACGAGTTGTACCACTTGTCGTCCCAGTAAATCAAATAAAGTCATTTGGATAAAGCCATCCGAGGCAACGGAATAACTTACCGTTGTGGTCGGATTAAATGGATTGGGATAAACCTGAGTAATTCCGGTTTTTTGTGGTTTTTCAACCAGAAGTTCAACGGGACCGAATTCGGATTTAGCTCCATCGAAATCAATCTGAACAAGTTTATAGGTGTAGGTTCCGGCTTGCTGAATTCCGCCGTCTAGTAAGGAATACTGTTGTTTTTCAGTAGTGGTGCCGTTTCCTTCAACAAATTCTACGAGTTGCCAATTCACATCCTGTTCAAGTTTACGATGGACTTCAAAACCGTAATTTTCGCGCTCAGTGGCTGTTTCCCATTTAATTTCGGGCAATTTATTCAGGTTTAGTTGAACTGTAAATGAACTTAACTCTACGGGAAGCGGATTTTCCGATGTTCCACCAATGATGAAATCGGAGAAGCCACTCAATTTTGCACGTTTCGATACGATTTCACCTTCACTACTAATAAATCCGTCTTGATGTTCGCCTAATATGGACCAAGGTTCATTTTGATCGGGACGTTTTAGTACTCTCAGCTCATTAGGTGCACTTACACCGATATAATCACTTGCAAAAAGCTGAACGGTGTATTCTCCCCCCGTTAAACCTGCCAAAGCGTGAATAGACCAATAACCTGTTTCATCAATATTTTCGATTAAGGCACTATCTGCATCATACACAGGTAAACCGGTTTTATGAGGATTTTCTGGTTTAAACTCAACAGAAACTTGTCCACCTGATGAAGCTTGAGTAAAACTCAGCACCACATCACGACGTTCACCTTCATAAACAATCGGAAAATGAACGTTTGAAATAGTATCAGCCGGAATCCAAATACGTAGTTTGCCTTTTACGCCACCTTTTTTAGGTGCAAGTATTTGATCATATGAAGTTTTAGCTGTTTTGGCCAACGATTTATTGATGATTAATCTTCCGGGATTATCAATACCGGTTCCCAAAACTAACTCTTGTCCGTTTGTATTGATGACAGCATCATTAATTTCCAGCTCATCGGTAACGGTTACAACACATAGAATCTTCTTTTCACCCTCGCCCGAAAGTTTAAATTTGGATACTTCTTTAAAACTTTCACACGTTTCCTGATAGGAATTACTGGGTAAGTGCACTACGGTATTTCCGTTTACAAAATGAGCATCCGGTTCTTGTTTTACATTTCCCCAAACGCGCATTTCATTATCAGTGGCTTGGTCGGCACCCGTAACAAAGGTAGCTGTTCCATTTACCCGGAAATTGCCCATAATTTCCAACAGTTTTCCGCTTGCATTTCCATCCACAAACGTAACCTCGCCCGAATCCACATGGAAATTGTTTTTTATGGTGATGGATTCATTGATTACCATAGGTGCGGTTGGACGTAAATTCAGATGACCATATGACTGTACCTGAAAGTTGGAACCATCTGATTCATAGTTAAACGTACTACCATCCATCCAAAACTGACGTGAAGTTGGAAGTTGCACCCCACCTGAACCTGTTCCAAAACCGGTTCCGCCTTTATGAGTTACAGTTCCCTTAATTTTCATCACTTCGGAGCCGTTTTTGATAGCTACGGAACGGAAAGCGCCACCGTTTATAGTTAAAACTGCTGCCGTATCAACCACAAGAACCGTATCTGTTCCAACACCACTACCAATCAATAAGGCAACGGGGGCAGTGTTGGTAGATTCAATAATGAGTTCGGAGTTTGGGGATATCACCAAACTTGCAATTTCTTGCATCGGTGTTTCAGTGGACGAATTACTGTCGTTATCACCTAAGAGTAAGGTGGTTCCATCAGGAATTACGATGTCATCTACGGCAGTGGGCAGTGTTCCGGTATTCCAATTCGTTGATTTCCACCAATCAAAATCTTGAGTAGCTGTAAAAATGACTTCCTGTTTTCCTTTTCCAAAAGCAATGATACCATCATCTGTAGGGAAAACACTCATTCCGGTAATTTGAACGGTATTATCTGTGGTGTTGATATCGGTATCGGGGTCGGTTGTACCTACGAGCCACGTTGGAGTTGAAGAAGTTTGTACTACCAATCGGTTACGGGTCTCAGGCACAAAATTTTGGTCTTCATACTGAGCCGATAAGCTATAGGTGAATGCACTTGGGGCTAAGCCAACTTCTTTGAGTGTATAATGTTCACTTGTTCGAACAGAAGAAACGCCTTCAGGCATAAGGCCTTGTGAAAAAACAGATGTTGAGTATTCAACCTCCACCACGCTTGAATCACTTCCACTTAAGGTATGATAGGTAAACGTAGCCGGACGATATCGCTCGCTGTTTCCAATCGGAAAAGTAAACGAACCTGTTGAAGCAAAAATCTTACGAAGTGGTCCTTCCACTTTATTTGAAACCGAGAAGGAACCTACGGTTACAGCATGTTCTTTTAACGTGATAATGCGATCAGAGTCGGTTCCTAAAATTCCAGACGTTAATTTCAGGGAATCTATAACTATGAGTTCACCATAGTCGGCTTGTGCGCCATTGCTATTATCAATTTCTAAATAACCTATTGAGATATTGGTTGGTAAATGTTCGTCTTCAACTGAACCATTAAAAACAATACCACCATCCGCTAAATCTAAACCCGAAAAGCCCAAAATGGTGCTACCACCGGTGTAGATCAAACCATCATTATTCAAATTGGTAGAACCGGAGTGATTAATTGCGTTTCCGTTCAAATGCAGGGCTCCTGATTGAATAAATAATGTAGCGCCATCTCTTAGTGTAAACGTTCCATCTAATTTAACATCATTGGAATCAGCAGCTTGTGAACCTTGTTTGTTTATACTTACATCACGCAAAACCAAACTTCCCTGAATACGCTGAGTGTAGTTGCTACCTGTTCCATTTCCAATCACCAAATTGGTACCACTCGCCAGACTTCCCGCACCTGATATCACCGAACCACTTTGTGAACCGGTTACATACAACGGATTTCCGGTTAAATTCAGCGTTCCTGAAACTAAATTGAAATCTTTTGCAATCGTTCTGCTGCTTGATGCACTGAGTTCATAACCCGTTATCGTAATTTTTACGCTTGCCGGACTTCCGGATATCGGCCATTCGGAACCAATTACCATGTTTTGAGCTATTGTTGGTGCATATTCTAAATGTGAACCGCTAGTACGATAGCTAACTGTTCCGCTTAATGAGCCATTTACACGTACCAACGTATCCACATCGGTTTTTGTGGTGGATAAAGTTACGATTCCTGCTTTTAATTCCACTTTAGGAACAGCGCCATTAGGCCATTCTACACCCACCTTTGGGGCTCCCAGCGAACGCGCATACACTAAGGCAGAACCATTGGCGTAAGTCAAAGAGGCATTATCTAAAACAAGTGGAGAGTAGGTAACACCGCGATCTCCCGTTGCTTTGTAATCAGTAAATTCTAAATCCCCGTTTATGGTTGCGGTCAATCCGGCAGTTAACCCTTTAATTGTTAACCAGGAAGCTGATTTGATAAATTGGATATTAGGCAGATTTGAACCTTGGCCCAATTGAACCTCTGCAGTAACTGTACTACCATTAAACACAAAGGAACCGTGGTCAGCTTCAAATTTACCGCCGTTTAATTGTACATAAGCGCCATCAAACTGAATAGTTGCATTATCAAGATCGAAAGTTCCGCCGTTATGAATCAGCCCGAAGGCATATAAATACACCGAACTCTCTTGGAGATTTACATGTCCGGACTGAATCATAAAGCTTTCGAACATATTCAAGTTAGCCGACCCGCCTCTCAATGTGCCGCCATTTACTTCAATATTGTCGATGTAGTGTGTTGCAGAACCCACCAATTGCACAGTTCCACTTGTCATCAACCATAAATAACTATCGGTTGACTCATTCACATAAAGCGTTCCACCGGTTTTGTTTACTTCAACCAGGTTTAAGTAATACAAATTGGCATTGGTTGCTGTGGTGATGTATTAATCGGTAGCGCCTGAAAAATAAATACTTGCTTGTGCGCCACTGAATCCCATATCAGGGACACTCCAATTTCCATGTAAGGTAATCCGTGCCGTAGAAGACACCTGAAGGGTTTGAATACTCAGGGTTTGTCCAACAGATACCATTCCATCTACTACATACAAACTTCCCGCTCCGGAAATATCGCCATCAGCAGAAAAAGAAAAGGAACCCACAGAAAGGCTTCCGGAGGATATCGTTAGTGAACCACTTATAGATAAATTATCCTGTAAGGTGATTGTTGCTCCATTTTGAATGAGTATATCGTGCGGTGTGGAACTGATGGACGAAATCGAACTTGTTATCACATAGTTTCCATCGAAAATGGCACGATCGCCCACATCAGGAATGCCATTGTCCCAGTTGGATACATCCGACCAAACCGAGCTGTTAACTCCGGTCCAGCGAGTATCTATAGCGCTAACTGTTGCGAAAAGTCCGGCTAAAGCCAGAAGCAAAAGGGTCCATAAAAAGAGGTTAATTCGTTTGTGCAGCATATTTCCCTCACCTTGTAGTATTTCACTCAAAAAGTATCGGTAAGCACAAGTCTTCCCTATCAGTCAAAAAAGCAAGAGTGTGTAAGCTATTATCAACTTACATTGTAGGTGTTTGTCCTACACGGGGCATAAAAAAACCGGCTGACCTTTCACGACCAACCGGTTAACTTGTGAGAGTTATTGAGCTATTTGGGAGTTAATGAGGCGCCGGGAATGTTAGATACACCTGAGTTTCCACCTGCGGCACGCTCACCACTTCCAAACCACCTTTGTACTGCTGAACTATTCGTTTTATGAATACATACCCCAAACCATACATTAAATGACTCACATGAATCATGTCGTTTTTTAAACGATGTATATGTTCTTCCTTCATGCCTTCGCCGGCATCATACACACTTAACAACTGCTGTGAACCCATATCAAACGTTTCAATTCGAATTTCATCGCCGGGTTTGCTGTGTTGCAGGGCATTACGAACCAACTCCTGAATCAATAGTTTAAGATGATGCGGATGTATGGGCAAAGGATGTTTATCAAAAAAGA